>CAYJKD010000116.1:8031-8602 GCA_964370595.1 uncultured Lachnospiraceae bacterium | reverse complement strand
CATCCTTTCTAGTCAAATGTTCTCGATTATAATCTCCTCAAGTTTTCTTTCTGGCACAAAAGTAAATCAAAGACCCATGACAATCAAAACTTTCAAACTCAAAATCCTTTGACAATCTCTTTCTAATCGATTCTTCACTATCAAAAGGAAGAGAAAGCCATCCTTTTTTTGCGAGTACTCTTCTTGTGAAAAAATCAGCAAGTTTGCCCTTTCCTTCTACATAAAAGCTTGCAAGAAACATACCATCTTTTTTTAACACTCTTGTAACTTCAGAAAAAGCCTTAACTTTATCAGGGAAAACATGAAAACCATTCATGCTAAAAATTAGATCGAAACTTTCATCTTCAAATTGCAAATTTCCTATATCTCCTTGTTCTAGACTAATGTGTTTTGCTCTCATACGCCCTCTAGCAATATGAAGCATATCTTCGCTATAGTCAAGACAAGTAATCTTAGCTTGATTCATCTTATTATATTTTTTATAGGTAAAAATACCTGTACCTACAGGTACATCAAGTATGGTTCCACTAAAATCACTTGGAATTTTTTGTAAAAGCATTTGTGCAATAAT
>CAYJKD010000116.1:2776-8021 GCA_964370595.1 uncultured Lachnospiraceae bacterium | reverse complement strand
CATACTACTTTTGAATAAACCTTACTCCACCATGTTTTATGAGTTATAAAAGCATCATAAAAATTTTTAGATGCTTTATATGAATTTTGTATTTTATCTGCCATATGTCTCCTTACTCCATAATTAGGGATGTTACGCGATTATCTCTTCACTTCTAAGTAACTTAAATTCTTTCCTTACAAGAAGTACAGTCCAAAGCACAATGATTACGTCAATAATAAACGAAGCATAATATATACTTTCTACACCAAACACGCTAGGAACTACAAGCATCACAGGGATATAGAATACAAATTGCCTTGCCATACCAATGATTGCTGCAGGTTTTCCTTTATCAACAGCTGGAAAGAAGGTCATTGCCATAAATATAATTGATAACACAGGAACGATAAGAATATAAACGCGAAACGCACTTAACTGTGCTACGGTAAATACTTGCTCTGTAAGCATCATAGCTAAAATAGATTCTGGCATGATCAACGTTATAATCCATAACGGAATTGTAAGAGCCATTGCTGCTATCGCAAATATTTTATATGCCTTTATCGTTCGCTCATATTGTTTTGCTCCATAGTTAATACCGATAACTGGTTGAAGTGCTCTCATAAGTCCAAATATTGGCGTTAAAAAAAACTGAAATACACGATAAACAACTCCATAAAAGGCAATATCTGCAATTGTACCATATGTTGATAATGCATTAAATACAACTATCGCCTGAATCAGTGTCATAACTGTCATAATAAAGGATGATACCCCAAGACGATTTATATCTGTCATAATTATCTTGTCTGTTTTAAACGAAAATACATTGGTTTGAAAGCTTGCCTTTCCTCTTGAAAGATAAATAAACCCTACAAGTGAATATATCAACATCCCTACATTCGTTCCCCATGCAGCGCCTGCAACTCCCATATCCATCAATGCAATAAATATATAGTTACAAATCGCATTCACAACTAATCCAACTCCCATCATCCAAGCTGCTGTTTTCATTCGCCCTTCTGCACGAATCAACATATTAATCGCAAGTCCGTAAATCCAAAAAAATGCACCATAGATTGTTATTCTAAAATACGCATCTCCTAGTAGCAGTTCTTCTCCAGTTCCTCCCATCATAGAAACTAGCTGTGTTGAAAACGAAAGTCCAAGCACCATGTATATAATTGTAACCAGTACTGCCATTCGGTTAACACCGCCAATAAGTTTTTTTTGTGTAATGACATCTTTTGCCCCAAGTGCAATACTAAGTACAGAACCTGCACCTACACCGATGAGTGATCCTATCCCGGTACTTAATTGGGTTATTGGATAGGCAAGAGAAACTCCTGCAAGCGCTGTTTCTCCCACATATTGTCCTACAAAAAAAGCATCGAGCATAGAGTTAGCACCATACAGCACCATAGCAATCACTGCAGGCCATGATAATTGTAACATTATTTTCCATAAATTTTCACCTAATATCAATTGTTTTTGTTGCTCTTTGGAATCCATTGTTTGTACACTCATATATCTCCTCCTCACTTTTCCAAGTTAGTCAAAACTTACTTTCTTGCAAAAATTTTAGCATTTATATTAAATGCCAAAAATTTTTTTCCACCCTTCATAAAAAAACTCAATTAAAATTGAAACTTGTTCTAGCGCTTCTTCTTTTTCTATATCATGTCTTACCACTTCAAATAGAGCATAGCACTGAGCACTCATAATCGTATGAAGCTGTTGCTTTGTTAAATTCACACAATCATAGCCTTTCTCTATTATCATCTGTAAAAAAATCATAGTTTCTTCTTCTTCAACCTCAATAACTTTTTCTACAAAATGTTCAAATGAAGTTCCTTTAGAACAGTTGATTAATAGTATAAAATCTTCTTTGTTCGAAAAAATCACTTCCACTAAACCTCTACTAGTAACCTTCATATTCTCTAGTAAATCCAATTTCATTTCTGAATCAAGGTTATTAAAACCTCGATTATTTCCATCTGCATTTACCCTAAAAAACGCATCATACGCTGGCTGTACAAGTGCGGAAAATAAATCTTCTTTGTCTTTAAAATGACGATAAAATGCACCTGTTGTTATTCCTGCATCTTTACAGATATCTCGTAAATTTGCTCCTTCATAGCCTAATTCTAGGAAAAATCCTTTCCCACTTTGTAATATTTTTTCGTGTGTTGCATCATAATTTCTTTGTTGCATTTGTAATAATCTCCACTTGATAACATCGTTAGCTAATACTGTTATCATAATATCATACATGCTCGAACGTGTCAATATAAAGACAAATTGATATATAGAAAGCGAATCATCCGTTATTCCCATATACAAATACTAAGTATTACTGGTTTTCTTTTTCACAACCAAATCACCGAACAAGGTATACAGATATTCAGAACTCAATGTTTGGATCACTAATCCTGAATCATTTTCAGATGTTACCACATAATCATCTGCAAGTGCTTGCTTCGTTGCCGTAATTAGAACTTTGTCTAGACTTTCACTAGAATACTTTGAACGAACATAAAATCCAGCAATAATAGGACCTAAGATCGGAGAAAAGAAAAATAGTGGAAAAAAGGTTCCTATCGCTATAAGAAAAGAAATTTTTATAAAATCTTTTACTTTCATTAAACGTATATGACTTTGAATAACAGGAAGTTTCCCAACTACCTTACCCGTTTGGCCATTTACTGCAAATCGGTAAATCTGACCTTCAAATTCAGCGATAATCATCCAGACTGGTACTGACAGATACGTAATGTCCTCTTCTAGTCGATGAGATCTAATATTTTTCATCTCCATAAATGTAAATTTACTTTTTCCCACTTTAGATAATTCTTTTCTCGCAGACATATTAATCCGATCAGTCGCCCGATCGCCACACTGATTGAGTGGGACATCAAAATTTTCTGCAAAAAATCCATACATATATTCAGGTGTGAAATTAATTGCTTTTGTATAGTCAAATGGTTCTATTGCATCCATAAACTCATCATCAAACTTCTCTGATGCATCTACAGGTATCTTTTGAAACTGCATATTGGTTTGCCAAATTGTTTCCTTTACATCATCAAAAGATCCACGTTTATGAAACCCATGAAAAGCAAGCTTTATATCTGCATTACAAGAAAATAGCCAAAATGGTACATAGGTACCGATGCAGTCCTTAACAACAATTTTGTTTAGAAATGATTTAGGGATATATTTATTTTGTCGAACGGTCGTCCAAAAACAGTCAATTGCATTCTGGCTATCAATCATAAATGGAATAATTTGGTCAGGACGCTTAATTCCTTTAATTACCGCTTTCGATATCATGGAGTTACCACAATACATACAGTTTGATGCCATAGTGCTCCCATCAGATATCATCTCCCCACCACAAGAAGAACAAACAAATCCTACTCCGTCCTCAAGCTCTATTGTAGAATTACCCTCTTTCGACCAATCAATCTTTCCTTGCTTCTTTGTAACGCTAGGGCTAAATTCACTTCCACAAAAATCACAAATCAACAACTTCTTATTGATATCAAACTGTAGTCGACCACCACAGGCAGAACATTGTTTTGCATTCATTTCCCTACTCATTAAAAAATACCTCCAAATATGACTTCAAATGCGCTCTGAATCATTATTATGCAAGAAAAAAAGATCAATCCAATAAGCATACCTCCTGCAAATCCAAGCATAATTTTAGGAAGCCCCTTATTAATATGTGGAAGTGGATATACTTCATATTCTTCCCTCCAAGTCTTATGTCGATCTAGACCAATAAATGCTAAAAAAGTTGATAAAGGCACTCTTACCAGTATATGATCTCCCATACAACCGATTACAAATAAATAATATAGGTAACGAATCGCAGCTGATATATAGTCACTAAGCAGTCTTTGTTCTTCTACAAAAGCGCTCAAAATAAATGTAGAAAAAAACAGATATCCATATCCCAACAATGCAAGAACCATCTTCCATATTTTCTTTGTACGAAAGCCAACAGGTATGAACTTAGAAATATCTTTTTTTCTTTCCATCCAATATACCTCCACTATTAATAAACGAATCCTTTTCCATTATTTTACAATGTAGGTAAATCATCTTTCATGTGCCAAATGGCACATCTTTTATATTATTAATCAAATAAATGTCACGTATTCGATTATAGAGGATATCCCTATCGTAATTTTGGGAACAAAACAAGTAATAGCATATCAGCAATTGGATTTGCTGATATGCTATTAGTAGTCTTATCAATAACTATCTATTATCCCTTTATTAATCCTGTCTTTATATAAGTTTATTGAGATCTGTCCATTTTCATTATATTTTCTCGTTTTCAAACATCATCCTCAAATTCATTGCATCTTCCATCGAATTTTTCCAGCCATAAGTCGTTAAGTTTACTTTGTTTTTTAATAGTTCAACAGAAACTCCCTCTTGCTCTAATTGTTTTCGTTGCAAGTCTGGTATGTCAAAAGCAGAAGCTCCACTTAATACACCTAAATGATTCACAATGCGATATGCAGGTACATTACCACACTTTTGGCTCCTTAATGCATATCCTACCTGACGTGCATTTTTAGGGAAACCACATAACAAGGCAACTTGCCCATATGTAGCCACTTTACCATATGGAATTTGCTTACAGACAAGTGCTACTCTCTCATAAAAATCCATTACTTATCATTACCTTCCTTCTCTTATATCATCGTTTTCCGTAAAGAACTACTAATCGAATGATCAATCCGTTTCTAGCCAGTTTTTATGGAATTTAGCATTCCGAATTCATTTGAGGTTGAAATTCACTCGTAAATCATGCTTTATCGGTTACACGTACCATAGAATTTCTTTAATTTAAAAGTGCAATTCCTAAGTTTAAGTATGTAGCAAATACTATCCAAGCTAAATATGGTATCATAAGTCTAAATGCTGTTTTCGAAACAGTTTGCATACTTTTCATAGTCAGTATGATCAAAACTCCTAAAAGTAAGATCCATATAAGTGCCAAGTAATATTGTCCCAAGTTGAAAAATATCAAAGTCCAAAAGAAGTTAACTGCCAATTGTACTGCATAAAGTTTAAGAGCCCTATCTCGTTCTTTGCCTTTCTTTTCCGATGCATATATTAAATAAGCGGCAACTCCCATACAGATATATAATACAATCCATGCTGGACCAAATAACCACGCAGGTGGCGCTAAAGGAGGTTTCTTAAAACTTGCAAATATCTTGACTTCTTCTAATGATAAGAA
>CAYJKD010000116.1:0-2766 GCA_964370595.1 uncultured Lachnospiraceae bacterium | reverse complement strand
AACATGCAACTAAGTGTTTTTTTTTAACTATTTACCTCTCCTTCCTTTCTCCTCACCTCGGTTTTCTAAATATTAATAAATCTCTCCCCCCTTCTTCTTACTAAAATATAACAACGTCATAAGCAATTTATTCTTTTACTTTTAACATTCCTATATTTTGTAATTTTACTTATATATTATGTTTATCAATTATTATAACATTATTTTTATTAGTTTTTCAATTATTTTATAGTTTTTTCATATTTTTTAGTTTTTTTATGTGATTACAAGAATTTTTTATCAAAACAACAGAAAAATGCCAAAATTACCATTCCGTTTTTTATTTATTTTTTTCTAATTATGACAACTATTGAATTCCATTTTTCTTGAGTTCCTATCCTTTTAAAATACAACTAAATCAATTAAAATAGATTGAATTTCATGAATTGTGTGATAAAATTAAGGAAGAATTTACAATAATCAAAATGTGAGAACTATAAAAAGGTACAACTAAGAAAGGAAACACTCATGAATTATGATATGAAATTATATTACGATTACACCGTATCTCCACTTGGAACATTATTTTATCAAACAATATGGGATCAGCTAAGCGATATAAAAGAAAAGAATATTTTGGATTTTGGTAGTGGGTTTGGATTTACCTCTGCTTTTTTATCGAAAAAAAATACAGTCACTGCCCTAGAACTAGATTCTACTATGATAGAAGCATGTGAAAAAAATGCATCTTATACGCAACTCCAAGGTGATCTTTCTAAACTGCATCAGTTTTCTGATGAAACATTTGATATGGTTACTTGCCACCTGGTTTTAGAATTTGTTCCTGATCCTAAAGAAATTTTGCACGAATTAATGCGTGTATTGAAAAAAGATGGGCTACTCTCTATCGTCCGACATAACAAAAATGGGCGCATCATCCAAGCAATACTCCAAGATTATGATCTTAATGATGCAAATAATCTACTAGATGGTGGCAATTCATTTTCAAGTGCATTTGGCGATATTAAATACTATACCAATGAAGATCTTCTATCTTGGCTTGATAATCAAATGCGTGTTTGTGACATCTATGGAGCACGTGTTTTAGGCAGTCTACATAGTGAAGAGATGCAGGCCAAACCAAATTGGGTAGAAGAAATGTTTTCAGTAGAGTCTAGGCTTCTTAAAAATACAGATTTCGTCAAAATAGCATATTTCAATCATATCCTCTTGCAAAAAGAACATTTTCCATTGTCAAAACTTTAATCTATTAGGTTATGTCCACACTAAATACAAAAGAATCCCACAACCTTTGACATTTCAATGATTGTGGGATTCTTTTGCTATTCAAATTCAGTTCAATGCGAACTATACTTCTAAGCAAGATTTTATATTTATTTATACTGCTACTTACTTAATTTCAGGTCCTTTTTGTTCTGCAACCTTACTTTCTTTTGAAACTCCGGTTTGCTTTGCTACATTTGTTTGCTTTTGGTGTAATCCTACTTTTTGTGCTAGTTTTTGGAAACTAGTAAGCTTTCTTGTCTCAGGAGCATTAATACCCAATTCCTGTTTCGACGCTTCAATGGATTTATTGTCTTTCCTTGCCTGAATCCCGATTGCTCGATCATCTGCAATCTGCTTTGCCATATTTTCTTCAATTCCTATATCGTTTATTAAACACGTTTGAAGTTCATCTCGGTTCATTGGTTTACCTAGTAATGATTTTGAAGCATTTTCTACTTGAAGCGGATTCATCGCATCAATTTTTTGACAAATCATTTTTAGATGTTCTGGATTTATTGCACTTAAATCAACAATACGTCCACCATACTTTTCTCCGATTAGTTGTGTTTTTGCGCCACCTGAGCTAGCTTCATCTTCTGGGTTTGCTCGCATGGTGTGTAAATGACCCATTGGATTTGTACGATAAGGCGCATCTGATTCTACTCCAACAAGCAAAACTGATTTTTTATCTCCTGATTGAGGTTTGATTCCAACATATGTATGTCCATTACGTCCATCATTTACAATTGTTGCACCACCAATTCCCTTTGCACCAAGTCCACCTACTGCAAGATCCATTCCATAATTTTTTGTGCTACTAAGGCCTAGGGCTCCTCTTCCCGCTTCTATAAACCCGTGTTTTTCTTTCAATCCCTTCAAACTAGGTTGATCTGCTTTATCTATTGCACGAATCATGCCGTGAGTAGCAGCCTTACGGTTAAAAAGTATTGCTTCATGATTCTCCATATAGTCCTTTGCAACTGCATTGCCAAACACTAAATCTTGTGCATAGATAGGCGAACCAGATTCATTTTTAGGAAACACATATTGGATTCTCCCACCATTACCAAATAAACTACTCATATTTGTTTCCCATGGATTTCGTTCAGAAACTGGTTGGTCCTTTTCCATTTGTACCGTGAAATCTCCAACTTGTGACATTGCAAACAACTTTAACATTGATTTTTGCTGAAGACTATGACGGATTGCAGCAATATCTTCATTTTGAGGACTATTGGCCCATTGTCTTCCTGGCCAATTTTTTAATTGCTCAGCCCTAAATTTATTAAATTGTGTTCCAAATGCTAAGTGAAAATCTGTTTTTGTTCGTTCTTGATTCTCAACTGAAACTTGCTTAAAAGTTCCTAATGTAACTTGATGGGTCAACTCACGGTCTAATTTGTCGTAAAAGCCTCTCTGTTCTTGGGATAAATTTTTATCATTTGCCATACATGCAAGAATCTTACGATTCCTTGGATCAAGTGCATGCTCATAGGAAAT
>CAYJKD010000115.1:0-8694 GCA_964370595.1 uncultured Lachnospiraceae bacterium | reverse complement strand
TGTCCTCTTGATTCGACCGACAGGAATTTTAGGGAAAAAAATTAGTGAGAAAGTGTAGGTAGATAGGATGAATCAGAAAAAAACATTAATTAATAATAGTATTACATATGGAATTGTGATTTTAGCTTTTATTGTGATGCAAACACTGATAACAACAGATAATATTACAAGTCTTTTGAAAGGACTATTGGTACCACTTTGTATTTACTCAATTCTAGCAATTTCTCTTAATTTAACCGTAGGAATTTTGGGAGAATTAAGCTTAGGACATGCTGGATTTATGTGTATTGGAGCATTTTCAGGAGCGTTTTTGACAAAATACCTAGAGGTAGCGATTCCTAGTGTTGGCCTTCGCTTTTTTCTAGCTATTTTAGTAGGTGCACTTGTAGCAGGCGCGTTTGGCTTTTTAATCGGAGTTCCTGTGTTGCGATTAAAAGGAGATTATCTTGCTATTGTAACGTTAGCCTTTGGAGAAATTATTAAAAATGTCATTAATGTGCTTTATGTTGGAGTTGACGCAGCAGGCCTTCATTTTTCTACAAAGGATACTACTTCTTTGGGACTTGATGAAACGGGAATGGTTATTATTAAAGGAGCACAAGGAATCACAGGAACACCAAGAGCTTCTACCTTTACCATAGGTGTGATTTTAGTACTTGTAACATTGTTTATTGTACTAAATTTAATTAACTCACGTTCAGGAAGGGCAATTATGGCAATCCGAGATAATCGAATTGCAGCAGAATCCATAGGAATTAATATTACAAAATTTAAATTGATGGCATTTTCTATTTCAGCATCATTAGCTGGAATTGCAGGGGTGCTTTATGCCCATAACTTATCAACATTAGCAGCAACTCCTAAGAATTTTGGATATAATATGTCAATTCTTATCTTAGTATTTGTAGTATTAGGGGGGTTAGGAAATATTAGAGGATCTATGATTGCGGCGATTATATTAACGTTGCTTCCAGAACTTCTTAGAGGATTAAATGATTATCGTATGCTTATTTATGCAATTGTTTTAATAACAATGATGATTTTTAACTCTAGTCCAAAGGCAATTGAACTTCGCTCCGTTTTTATGGATAAAATTAAGCGAGGGAAAGAAAAGAAGGAGGCTACAAAATAATGAATTTGTTGGAAGTGAAAAATTTAAGCATTTCATTTGGTGGTCTAAAAGCAGTAGATGAATTTGAAATGACGATAAAAAAAGGACAACTATATGGTTTGATTGGACCAAATGGTGCAGGGAAAACAACTGTATTTAATCTTCTTACAGGAGTATACAAGCCAAATGGAGGAAGTGTACATTTAGATGGAGTTAATATTACTGGAAAAAGAACCATAGATATTAATCACGCAGGAGTAGCACGGACCTTTCAAAATATTCGCTTGTTTGATAATCTTACGGTTTTAGATAATGTGAAGGTTGGCCTACATAATGAAATTAAATATTCTACGATTGAAGGAATATTTCGACTGCCACGGTACTATAAATCAGAAAAAATGATGAATCAAAAAGCGATGGAATTATTAGAAGTGTTTGATCTACACCGTGAAGCAGGAATGAAGGCATCAAACCTTCCTTATGGAAAGCAAAGAAAACTTGAAATTGCAAGAGCATTAGCAACGAATCCAAAACTACTTTTATTAGATGAACCAGCTGCAGGAATGAATCCCAATGAAACAGCAGAACTTATGAAAACAATTTCCTTTGTTCGAGATACATTTGAAATGACAATTTTACTTATTGAACATGATATGAAATTAGTTGCTGGAATTTGTGAAGAGCTTACCGTATTAAACTTTGGTCATGTATTATTACAGGGAAAGACTTCTTCTGTGTTAAATGATAAGCGAGTGATCACTGCTTATCTAGGAGAATAGATCAGGAGGAAAAAATGGCGATATTAGAGGTAAATAATTTAGAAGTTTATTATGGAGTAATACAAGCGTTAAAAGGAATTAGTTTTCATGTGAATGAAGGTGAAATTATTGCATTGATCGGTGCAAATGGAGCAGGAAAAACAACCACATTACAAACGATTACAGGTTTGATTCCATCTAAATCAGGAAATGTGAATTATTTAGGCACGGATGTTACCAAACTTCCAGGTCATAAATTAGTACCGATGGGAATTGCACATGTACCAGAAGGTCGAAGAGTTTTTGCTCAAAGAACTGTACTTGAAAATTTAATGCTAGGTGCATTTACTAGAACGAATAAGAAGGAAATTGAAGATACATTAAATATGATTTATAAACGTTTCCCTAGATTAGAAGAGCGAAAAGCACAGTTAGCAGGTACGTTATCAGGTGGAGAGCAGCAGATGCTTGCAATGGGAAGAGCATTGATGTCACATCCCAAATTACTAGTACTAGATGAGCCTTCTATGGGGTTATCACCAATCTATGTAAAGGAAATTTTTGATATTATTGAGAGTATTAATGCAGATGGAACTACAGTTTTACTCGTAGAGCAGAATGCGAAAAAGGCATTATCGATTTCAAATCGTGCCTATGTACTTGAAACTGGAAGCATTGTTTTGAGTGGAGATGCAAAGGATCTTATGGATGATGATTCAGTGAAAAAAGCATATCTAAGTGAGTAATGTAAAAACAATTGTATTGAAATGAAATCAAAAGAGTGAAAATGTTGGACTTTTCACTCTTTTTTTGTTACAATTACTAACATGAATAAATCTTGGAGGTGGCTTATGAAAGGGAATGTAATTGTAGGACAATCAGGTGGACCAACCGCAGTCATTAATTCTAGTTTAGCAGGAGTTTATCGTACAGCATTAGATCGAGGTGCGAAAAAAGTATATGGTATGCGTTATGGAATACAAGGGTTATTAAATGAACAATATGTGGATCTTTCAAAACATATAAAAAGTGAACTTGATATTGAAATATTAAAAAGAACACCATCTGCTTTTCTAGGAACATGCCGATATAAATTACCAGATATTCATGAAAATAAAGAGGTTTATGAAAAGATTTTTAGAATTCTAAATGAATTAAATATTGAATGCTTCATCTATATAGGCGGAAATGACTCTATGGATACCATAAAAAAACTTTCAGATTATGCCATATTGACTGGGCAAAAACAAAAGTTTGTTGGGGCTCCAAAAACCATAGATAATGATTTGGCTTTAACCGATCACACTCCTGGATATGGAAGTGCTGCAAAATATATTGCTACATCTACAAAGGAAGTAATTCGTGATGGATTAGGCTTTTCATATAAAAAAAAGTTGGTTACGATTATTGAAATAATGGGACGAAATGCTGGTTGGTTAACAGGAGCATCTGCATTGTCAAAAGGCGAAGATTGTGATGGACCTGATTTAATCTATCTTCCAGAGATACCATTTGATATTAACCAGTTCGTTAATAAAATACGTAAAAAATTAGAACAAAAAAATGTTGTAGTGGTTGCAGTCTCTGAAGGGATTAAGACAAAAGATAATCAATACATTAGTGAGCTGGCTGCAAAAACAGATTACGTAGATGCGTTTGGACATAAGCAACTTTCAGGCACTGCAAGCTACTTAGCAAGCCGTATTGGAAGTGAAATTGGATGTAAGACTAGGGCTGTAGAATTTAGTTCATTACAGAGAAGTGCCGCGCATTTAGCAAGTAGAGTAGATGTAAATGAAGCATATATGGTTGGTGGCGCTGCAGTGAAGGCAGCAGACGAAGGAGATTCGGGTCGAATGGTAGTAATCGAACGAGTTTCAGACGATCCATATCAATGTGCAACTGCAATTTATGATGTGCATAAAATTGCAAATGGTGAGAAGGTGGTTCCTAGAAGCTGGATTACAAAAGATGGAACATATGTTACAGATGAATTTATTGATTATGTAAGACCATTGATTCAAGGAGATTATCCTTGTGTTATGGTTAATGGAATTCCAAGGCATTTGTATTTACCGATGAAGTAGTAATCGAAAGATAAAATCAATTGATTGCGACATGATAACGATTACCATAAATATTTACGAAAGAGGTTTCCTATGGATTATAAAGATATTTCAGCACATATCACGGGTGTTGTGGAAGATATTGTATATGTATCTAATCCAAAAACATATGAAATTGAATATCTTAATAAAATGGCGATATCTGTGCTTAAGCTTACGTCAGATGAACAGTGGAAAGGAAAAAAATGTTACAAAGTTTTACAAGGAAAATCGAAACCTTGTGAGTTTTGTACCAATCATTTACTTTCAGAAGATGAATTTTATAATTGGGAATATTACAACCCAATTTTGAAGCGCTATTTTTCACTTCAAGACCGTTTTATCAAAATTGAGGATCAAGTCATGAGACTTGAAATTGCTACAGATATTACAAAACGAGCAGAAATTGAAACAAATCTAAGGGCGCGATTGCAACAAGAGAAAGTTTTGAATTCTTGTATCGAAACATTGCATTCAACGGAAGCACCTTTTGTCTCGATTGAAAAATTACTTAAGATCATATCAAAGCATTATGGAGCCATAAGGGGATATATTTTTGAACTAAATGAAGACCGTACATTAATGAGTAATACCTATGAATGGTGTGCAAATAATATCCCGAGGCAACAGTACAAACTTCAAAATATAAAAACAGATTTATTTCAGCAATGGTTTAATCAATTTGAGATTCAAGAGGAGCTATTTATCTCTTCTGTAGACAAAGATAAGTCTGTTACAAAAATGGAAATTGATTTTTTGTTAGAACTAGATATCAATTCAATTCTTATGGTACCCTTAAAAGATAATGAAGGTAATGTTAATGGATTTATTGGTATTGATAATCCTCAATTGCATCTTTCGGATTTTTCTATTATTCGATATGTATCAAAATTTATCATTGATTTTTTGGACAAAAATCAGTTGATTGAAGAATTGAATTCTTTAAGTTATAAAGATTTGTTTACTGGGTTAAAAAACAGAAATAGTTATCGTGAACTTTTGAAGCATTATCAGATTCATGGAGTTACCACATTAGGGGTTGCTTATATTGATGTGGAAGATTTGAGAGTGATTAACGAAGTTCATGGACATAAATATGGAGACCAGCTGATTTTTCGTTTAAGTAAAAAATTAGTTGAGATATTTGGAGTTAACACATTTCGATTAGGTGGTAACGAATTTGTGGTTTTGTGTGAAAGGATTTTGGAATCAAAATTTGAATCAAAAATTGCTGATTTGAAAGCATGGATTCAAACACAAACCGATATGCATATATCCTTAGTATTTTCATTTAATAAAGGGGAAATAGGAAATACAAAGGTAATTACAGGAAATAAAATACAATTGAATAAAAAATCGCAAATCAGTGAGTATGACCAAACGAAAGAGTATCGAGAGATACTATCTCAAAATTTAATTAATGAAATAGCTCAACAGAGATTTGTGGTGTTTTTGCAACCACAAGTAGTGCTTGCAACGGATAAGGTTATTAGTGCAGAAGCATTAGTAAGAAGAATTAGTAGTGACGGAAAATTACAACCGCCGAACTCATTTATTCCATTTTATGAAAAAGAAAAAATTATTGCAGTGTTGGATTTCTTCGTTTTTAAAGCAGTTTGCAACATGCTATCGAAATGGAAAGAAAATGGATATAAGGAGCGATTTAGAATTGCAGTAAATTTTTCACGATTAACGTTAATGGAAAAAGGAATTGCACAGAAGTTAAAAAATATTTGTGAGGAACAAAGTATAAATGCGAGTCAAATTGTTATAGAAGTAACAGAAACCATAAGAAGTATGGAAGATTCGCTGTTAGCACAAATTATTAAAACATTTTCTGATGAAGGTTTTTCTCTATCCCTAGATGATTTTGGCTCTGGACACTCTAACTTAGCTATTATAACGAATGCACACTTTGACGAAATAAAAATTGATAAATCACTAATTGATAATATTGTAGATAATGAAAAAGCCACAACGATTACAAATCTTGCAATAACCATGTGCGAGCAATTAGATACAGTTACATCAGTTGCAGAAGGAATTGAACTTCCACAGCAGTTAGAATTACTGAAGACGATGAAATGTAGAATTGGTCAGGGTTATTATTTTGATAAACCGATTCCGCTAAATGTTTTTGAAGAAAAATATATTTTTGCAAAACGATGAGTTCAAGAAAAGTATAGGAAGGTTGAATGATAATACTCAGTCTTACTGTACTTTTTTTCTGGAAGAAAGTTTGTGTATCCTTCTCGTTACACCTTTGGTTTTTTGAAAATAATAGGTTTTCAAATGGGTGAGATTATGATATGATATGGATTGAGTATACACAAGATAGGGAGATGAATTTCATGGAGATGAAACGTGTATTTTTGAAATTAAGTGGAGAAGCCCTTGCGGGTTCAAATAAGACTGGCTATGATGAGGCTACAGTAAAAGAAGTTGCAAGACAAGTGAAAATATCAGTAGAAGCAGGTATTCAGGTAGGTATTGTAATTGGTGGAGGAAATTTCTGGAGAGGTAGAACAAGTGAAGCGATTGAACGAACAAAAGCAGATCAAATCGGAATGTTAGCCACAGTTATGAATTGTATTTATGTTTCAGAAATTTTTAGAAATGCTGGAATGAAGACACAGATTTTAACACCATTTGCATGTGGGACAATGAGCCAATTGTTCTCAAAGGACTATGCGAATGCGTGTTTTGAAAAAGGTATGGTTGTATTTTTTGCAGGAGGAACAGGACATCCTTATTTTTCTACAGATACGGGAATAACCTTACGTGCAGTAGAGATGGATGCAGATTGTATCTTATTAGCAAAATCAATTGATGGTGTATATGATAGTGATCCAGCCAAAAATCCAGATGCAAAAAAATATGATGAAGTAAGCATACAAGAAGTTATTGATAAGCAATTGGCGGTTGTTGACTTAACAGCTTCGATTATGTGTATGGAGCATAAGATGCCAATGGCAGTATTTGATTTGAATGAAAGCAATAGTATTGCAAATGCAATGCAAGGTAAAATAAATGGCACAATTGTGACCGTATAATCTAGGAGGATGTTATGCAAGAGCAATTAAAAAATTATGAAGATAAAATGAATAAATCATTAGATGTGTTACTAAATGAATATGCATCAATTCGTGCAGGAAGAGCAAATCCACATGTATTAGATAAAATTAAAGTGGATTACTATGGTACACCTACTCCAATCCAACAAGTGGGAAATATTTCGGTTCCAGAAGCAAGAATGATTTTAATTCAACCATGGGAAAAGCCGTTATTAAAAGATATTGAAAGAGCAATTTTAACTTCTGACCTTGGAATTAATCCAACAAATGATGGTAATGTAATTCGCTTAGCTTTTCCAGAATTAACAGAAGAACGAAGAAAAGAATTAGCAAAAGATGTAAAGAAAAAGGGAGAAGCGACAAAAATTGCAGTTCGTAATATCCGCAGAGATGCAAATGATGCATTTAAAAAGTTAGAAAAGTCCAATGATATTTCGGAAGATGACCGCAAGTTAGGTGAAGAAAAAATCCAAAAAATAACAGATAAGATGATTGAAAAGGTTGATAAGGCCGTTGAAGAAAAAACAAAAGAGATTATGACAGTTTAGAGTATAAGGGCAGGGAATACCTGTCCTATACTTTTACCAGGAGGATAGATATGCAGATACCACATCACGTAGCATTAATTTTAGATGGAAATGGACGTTGGGCGAAAAAACGTGGATTACCACGTAGCTTGGGGCATAAAGAAGGTTGTAAAACATTGGAAAAAATTGTAGAAATAGCAGCTCGCAAAGGTATAAAGTGCTTGACTGTATATGGATTTTCTACAGAAAATTGGAAACGATCTTCCGATGAAGTAGGTGGTTTGATGCAATTATTTCGCCTATATCTTAATCGTTTATTAAAAGTAGCAAAAGATAATGAAATTCGTGTGCGTATGATAGGAGAGAGAAGTCGATTTGATGAAGATATCATAAAAGGGTTAAATCGATTAGAAGATGAAACAAAGGATTATAAGCGAATGACTTTTGTTATTGCTGTAAACTATGGTGGTAGAGATGAAATAACACGTGCCATAAAAAAATTGGCCTCAGATGTAAAGGAAAACCAGATTAATATTACAGATATTTCGGAAGAGGTAGTAGAACGTTATTTGGATACCAAAGGAATACCAGATCCCGATTTATTAATCCGTACGAGTGGTGAGATACGTTTATCGAATTACCTTCTATGGCAATTAGCTTATACAGAAATTCATGTGACAGATTGTCTATGGCCTGACTTTAATGAAGAAGAACTTGATAAAGCAATCGAAATATACAATAAGAGAGACAGAAGATTTGGCGGAGTAAAATAGGGAGGATAACCATGTTTACAAAGCGGTTGATTAGTGGAATTATCTTAGTTATATTGGCTATTTTGATTGTAGGAGTTGGTGGCAATATTCTTTTTGCAACATCTTTGCTTGTAGCTCTTACTGGATTATATGAACTTTATGGCGTGCTAAAAGTTGAAAAAAAGATGCTAGGTATTGTAGGGTATACAACTGCGATTGCTTATTATTTTCTGATTTACATCAATAAGGATAGCTATTTAGCATTTATTACAGTCTTGTCATTGATGATTTTAATGACACTATATGTACTTACATTTCCAGAATATAAAACAGAGGAAGTGGCAATTACATTTTTTGGAATATTTTA
>CAYJKD010000114.1:0-8786 GCA_964370595.1 uncultured Lachnospiraceae bacterium | reverse complement strand
TTAACTCCTCTACTGTGATTGCCATTTGTTCTTCAATTACTTCAAATGTGCTTTTATATCGGTATATCCCTGTATAAACTTGATTTCTTCTCGCATCCATTATTGGACAAATCAGTGTATCGTTTCCATATAGATTAAATGCCATTGCATCCAAAGTAGGTACGGAGATTAAGGGTTTGTTCCATGCTTGCCCCAATCCCTTTGCTGTAGCTGATCCAATGCGCAACCCTGTAAATGAACCTGGCCCACCTGAAATTGCAATTGCATCAACATCAGAAAAATCAACACCCAACATTGTTTGCACTTCATCAAGCATAGGTAATAATGTTTGGGAATGTGTTTTTTTGAAATTAATTGTATATTCTGCTAATAGTGACTCATCTTCTACTAAAGCAACAGAAGCGACCAAAGAGGCACTTTCTATCCCTAATACTCTCATAACTGCTCCTTTTCTTTCCATCCATCAATTTCTATTTGGCGATAGTCTTCTCCTTTTGAAAAATCCTTCTCAATCGTAATAGAAATCGCATATTCAGGGATTAATTCTTCGATTAAAGTCGACCATTCAATCAAACACACACCTTCTCCATAGAAATAATCTTCATATCCTATTTCTTCCATCTCAGAAGGATCTCCTATGCGATACACATCAAAGTGATAGAGTGGAACACGTCCTTGTTCATACACTTGAACAATCGTAAAAGTTGGACTATTTACTGGATCGGTTATTTCTAATCCTTCTGCAAACCCTTGTGTAAATACAGTTTTTCCAACACCTAGATCTCCATTCAGGCAATATACTTGTCCTGCTTGTGCACACATTCCTAACTCTTTTCCAATTTGATATGTTTCTTTCGCGCTCCAAACTTCTCTCATTTCTTATGAATCCTTTCTATCCTTGTAGCTCTTATATCCCTCTTCTTCTATCTTTTGGCAAATGAGTTCTTACAATTTCAAGGAACTCTGCTTCCTTTTCTAACCAAACTGCATTTGGCAATAAATATGCATGTACACGATCCATATAGATAATTACTAACCATGGGGTTTTAGAAATTCTTGCCATCTGCTCCCATGAAAAATCAGCTTCTTGAACTCCTTGTTTAACATGAAGACCAACTTCTCCAAATGTCAAATCCATCGGTTCTTTCATCAAAGGATTTTTTGACTGCTTCCATGCTTTCAAAAACAAAAGAAATGGTTGCCACACAGAAAACAACAACACACATATTGTCAATGCAACTCTTTGCATCGTAGAGAAACTTTCATAACTTGTAATAAGAACGATTAGCATCGCTACTGTAAAAATTACATTAAACAAACCTAAGAAACCTGAATTTGCATGAATCATGGAAAATTGCCACAAATCTTTTGATGTAATTTTTATTTGAAACTGTACTTCCTTTTCCATTCCATTCTCCTTATAATTTCATTGTTAACGAAATCCTCTTTTTCCCCAAATCAACTGACATTACCTTCACTTCAACAACATCACCAACACTTACTGCTTCCATTGGATGTTTGATATATTTTTCTGTAATTTGAGAAATATGAACCAAACCATCTTGATGTACACCAATATCTACAAATGCTCCAAAATCAATTACGTTTCGTACAGTTCCTTTCAATATCATTCCTGGAGTAAGATCTTTCATTTCTAGTACATCTGTTCGTAGAATTGGCTTTGGCATTTCATCTCTTGGGTCTCTCGCTGGTTTCTCTAATTCCTTAACAATATCTTGAAGAGTAATTCCACCAATCCCTAACTCATCTGCCATTTTTTTGTAATCTGTAACTTTATTTCCTAATCCTTTTAATTCTCCTTCTGAAATCGCTGCTGTAGCATACCCTAATTTCTTCAGCAATTCTGTTGCTGCACTGTAACTTTCTGGATGCACACTGGTTGCATCCAGAGGGTTTTTCCCTCCTGTAATTCGCATAAATCCAGCACATTGCTCATATGCTTTCGGTCCCAATTTCGCTACTTTCAAAAGCTGTTTACGATCTTCAAACCTACCATTTTCCTCTCTATAAGACACAATGTTTTTAGCAATTACCTTGCTAATTCCAGAAATATATTCTAATAAAGATGCCGAAGCAGTATTTAAATCCACACCGACTTTATTCACACAATCTTCTACAACACCTTGTAGCGCTTCACTCAAATTCTTTTGGTTCATATCATGCTGATATTGTCCAACTCCAATCGATTTTGGATCAATCTTTACAAGTTCTGCTAATGGGTCTTGTAATCTTCTTGCGATAGATGCTGCACTTCTTTGCCCTACATCGAAATTAGGAAATTCCTCTGTAGCTAACTTACTTGCAGAATATACAGATGCACCTGCTTCATTAACAATTACATACTGAATCGGCTTGTTTACTTCCTTTAAAAGCTCTACTACTATCATTTCTGATTCTCTTGAAGCGGTACCATTTCCTAAAGAAATCAAAGTAATATCATATTGAGCAATTAATTTTTTTAATACTTTTTTTGCATCTTCCACTTTATTTTGAGGTGCTGTTGGATAAATCACAATTGTATCTAATACCTTCCCCGTTGGATCTACTACTGCTAATTTGCATCCTGTACGGAAAGCCGGATCCCATCCAAGGACAACTTTTCCTGCAATTGGAGGTTGCATAAGAAGTTGTTCTAAGTTTTTACCAAATAATTTGATGGCTCCTGTTTCTGCCATTTCTGTCATCTCATTGCGAATTTCACGCTCAATGGAAGGTGCAATCAATCTCTGGTAACTATCTAGCACCACATCTTGTAATATAGGTGTCGTATAGGAATTATTTTTTACAATAATTTTTTTCTCTAAATATCTAAGAATCGTTTCTTGTGGTGCTTCAAGTTTAACAGTTAAGATTTTTTCCTTCTCTCCACGATTAATCGCTAGCACACGATGACCTGCACATTTACGAACACCTTCTTCATATTGATAATACATTTCGTAAACCGATTCTTCTTTTTCATTTTTTGCAGTAGAACGAATAATCCCTTGGTTTGTTGTAGCATTTCGAATATAAGTACGGTAATCTGCTTCATCAGATATCATTTCTGCAATAATATCTTTTGCACCTATAATCGCATCTTCTACCGTACCTACTTCTTTTTCTTCTGAAACATAAGCAATTGCGATTTCTTCTATGGGAGCAGTTACTTCTTGCTCATAAATCATCTGCGCTAGAGGTTCTAAACCTCTTTCTTTTGCAATCATAGCTCGTGTTCTTCGCTTTGGTCGATAAGGACGATAAAGATCATCTACAGCAACCATCGTTGTTGCAGAAAGAATCTGTGCTTTCAATTCTTCTGTTAGTTTGCCTTGTTCTTCAATTGTAGACAATACTTGATTCTTCTTATCTTCAAGATTTCTAAGATACTTTAAGCGCTCATCTAATGTTCTTAATACTTCATCATCTAATGACCCTGTTACTTCTTTTCTATATCGAGCAATAAAAGGAATCGTATTTCCCTCATCGATCAAGTTAACTGCTGCCTCAGCTTGTTTATATCCAATTTGCAATTCTTCTTGCAGTACTTTAATAATATCCATGTAATTTCTCCTCAAATGCAATTCTGTCGTCTAATCATTCCTCATTGAAATGAACTGTAATCATTATAAGTCATCTTTTTTCTATATGCAATAGAAAATCCTAGGATTAAAAGCCAGTAAATCACTTCTAATACTAGGATTATTTATTGTTCTATTCCCATTGCGTCAAATAATGCTTCATATTGTTGCAGACTTTCCTCCACCAACGATGCATATTGTGGGTCTTTCATAATATCCATCGAAAACATCACTAATCCAAACAAGATTACGCTGACTCCTATAGAGATAATTCCTGCTACAAATACTGTCAATTCTACTCCTGTAAATTTTCTATCTTTTTTAGAAATATATGCAAATAAAGACGCTGCTGCTCCAAAAAGTAGTTGAGTAGGAGGAAATACACAAGAAATCCAAGAAAGTATCACAGATACTATTCCTAAATTAATCATTGTTTTCTTTTCGCTATTCTGAGAATCGCTTTTTAAATTTTGAACCATCGAGGAAACCTCCATTTCATTCGTAACACTAACCATACTACCTGCTGTATTGTAGCATGAAAAATAATTTTCCTCAAGATATTTATTGTAGGATTTCTATTCCTTTTACTATTAAATAATAATTTTTCAAAATACAATTTATTATTATTATAAACACACCTACAACTATGGCATATTTTTCCCAATTATAGTTATATTTAATTCTCTCAGATTTCATAGATATCACTCGATACAAGCACATATAACTTCCTACTATTACCATGTAAAGTATCAATGGATGATATATAAAACTCATAATCAAGTTACCTTCGAATAAATATGTAACTGCTCTTGTTCCTCCACAACCAGGACAATAAAATCCTGTCATAGTACGAAACATGCATGGCATATCTAGCAATCGTTCCATCATAAGAAATTAATCCAGTTTTGTTCGCAACACTTGAATCACAGTTCCTTTTTCTTCAAACTTTGCTTTTTGTTGAAGAAATTCTGCTTCTTTCATCACATCTGTAAGAATCGCAAATTCATCAACTCCAGGAATTTCAACTGTATCATACACTGGAAAGTATTCTTTTACCAATGTTTCTTTCGTTTCTAAGCTACCATTGATTCGAACAAAATATTTGTGTGAAGTATCTTCCATTTTCGTTAAACTTGCCGACTCTTTTGTCCATCCGGCAAAAACATTTTCCTTCGAAAATTTCACACTCTCAATCACATCTGCAATCACTGCACTTGCAGTTGCAAGTTTTCCTGCCCCCGCTCCGTAATACATACTCGTGCCCAACATATCAGAATCTACTACAATACCATTAAATACATCATTTACACTATAAAGAGGATGCTTTTTTCCAACCATTACTGGCGCTACATAAGCTTCAATTACTCCATCGCTTATATTGCTACAAGCAAGTAATTTGATATTTGCACCTAATTGTTTTGCATACAAAAAATCTTTCTCTGTTATCCTTGTAATTCCTTCTGTGTAAATCTCTTCATAGTTCACTTCTTTCCCACTGGCAATAGAAGATAATATTGCAATCTTTCTACACGTATCATGACCTTCCACATCTGCTGCTGGATCTCGTTCTGCATATCCTAAATCTTGAGCCTCTTTTAATGCTTCTTCAAAGGCAACTCCCTCTTGGTTCATTTTTGTAAGTATAAAATTAGTAGTACCGTTGATAATTCCAGAAATGCCTTGGAATCTCTCCCCAATCAAACAACGATACATCGGTCTAATAATTGGAATTCCGCCTCCCACACTTGCCTCAAACAAAAAGTTCACATTATTGGCACTTGCAAGTTCTAACAATTCACTTCCATGAGCTGCAACCAATGCTTTATTAGAAGTTATTACATGTTTTCCTCGCTCTAAGCATGCTTTTGCAAATGGATATGCTGGATTCAATCCCCCCATACTTTCCACAACAACGGCAATCTCATCATCTTCTAAGACATCTGTAAAATCTTTTGTCATAAGACCCTTCACATATACATCTTCAATATCTCTTAAATCTAGCACTTTATCTAAAACAATATCTTCTCCTGCATTCTTAGAAATAATGTCTTTATTTCTATATAATATTTCCGCAACACCTGAACCGATTGTTCCATATCCTAAAATCGCTACCTTTTTCATATTCTCTACACCTCTTATCCATTCTATTCTCTAGCAATAATCTTTACGTAATGAATTCCTGTTCTATCTTCAATCTCATCTACCATCTGAGATATATTACCAGTATTATCTTTCACTTCCACAGATAGTGTTGTACTTGCCACTCCGTTGACTGGAATACTTTGATGTATGGTAAGAATATTTGCTTTATAATCCGCTACTATGTGAAGCAAATCTGCCAATACCCCTTGTTCATCATCCATTTGAATTACAAATGTTACTGTTTTTCCTTTGGTGTTATCATAAAACGGAAAGATGTCATCCTTATATTTATAAAATGAGCTTCTGCTAATCCCTACACGTTCTGTTGCTTCTTGAATGGTAATTACCCGCTCTGACTCAATGAGCTTTTTTGCTTCTACCACTTTTAAAAGGACTTCTGGGACTGCTTTTTGTTTTACGACAAAATATTTTGTTTTTTCTTCTTTCACTAGGGACTCCCCTCATTTATTTTCGTGTTTGCTTCTCGAAAACAATTGTTCGCAACAGAGAGATATTATCATATATTCTTATTTGTTGCAAGTTTTTTTTACAGAACAACCTCAAATCTATACACGTGCATTTACTAATAAGCAAATACTTGTATTAAAAAAAGGTAATAAAATTCATAAGAAACAGAATTTTTTACCTTTTCAATCACTTGTATCCTTAGTCGTTGTAACTATACCATTTTATATAGCAATAGTACGGTCAACATCTCATACCTAACTAATACATCTTGGAGAGAAACCCCTAGAATTTCTTCAATCCTTTGAATTCGATAACGAACTGTATTTCGATGAACATCCATATGTTTTGCTGTCTCAACAATATTGCAACTATGCAGTAAATACATTTTTAATGTTTGCATATAGCAAGTAGCATTTTCTGAATCTTGTTTTAGCAAACCTTCCAACTTTACATTACAAAATTGTTGGAAGTCATGATCAAGCTTCCATTTTTCCAGTAATTTTTGCATATCCAAAGAAAGCACACTACTATCCACATAAATCTTTTCTGCTTTAATAATTGCGTGCCCGATTTCTTCAAAAACCTCAATAAGCGGAATATTCCATGGTTGTAATATAAGTGGTAGTTCATGTTCATTGCAATAAGTTATTACCTTTTTAGGTATTCTATTAATAAAATTTTCGCCCACTAGGAGAGTAACTCCTGATAAGTTCTTACAATGAGCCTTTTCTACAATAGAAAATAGAGAAAAATCTTTCACAGTAAGAACCGCCGTGCCAAGAAACAGCAACTCCCCACCTTTTGTCCACCTGTCAAAACTCATATCTTCTGCTTTAAAAACCCATCGAATCGTTCGATTGAGCCCTGCCTTCCCTGCTATGATTCTAGCTTTTTGCATACTCTCTAATTCAAATAAATCTTTGCACTTAAACATATTTACCTTCTAACTGTAAAGTTAATCTCTAGAGATTCATTCTCACTGTCCTAGGAGAAACTTCTACTATAGTCTTTCCATTCCTAACTGATAGCAGAATCCCTGCACGTTCACACAAGGCTTCGAATTCTGACTTTGCTTCGATCACAATAAAATTTGCTGACTTTCCACATTCAATTCCATAAGAGGAGCCGATATTTAAAGCCTTTGCTCCATTGACAGTAATCAAATCCAGAGCATCCATAATCTCTCTAGGAGACAACATCTGTGCAATATGTACTCCGTGATCTAAAATATTCATTAGATTCCCATTGCCTAAAGGATACCACGGATCCGATAGTGAATCTTGCGCAAAACACACATTAATTCCACTATCATTTAGTTCTTTTACTCTTGTCATCCCTCTTCTCTTTGGATAGGCATCTTGACGCCCCTGAAGAAAGATATTTTCAGTTGGACATGCAACAAAATTCACTCTGCTTTTTTGCAAATCTCGAATCAATTTGATTGCATAGCTATTATCTGCAGACCCTAAAGAACAAGTGTGACTTGCTGTCGTTCTACTTCCAATCCCTTCCATGTAGGCTAATGCAGACAACAACTCCAAATGCCGACTTTGTGCGTCATCTGTTTCATCACAATGTATATCGATCAACCGATCATATTTTACTGCTAATTCTACAATTTTATGGACTGATTTTTCACCGAACACACGAGCCATCTCATAATGGGGAATCCCACCCACGCAGTCAGCTCCCATCACAAGAGCCTCCTCAAGTAATTCATCTCCCTTTGGATATGAATACATACCCTCCTGAGGAAATGCAACAATTTGTATCGTACAGAAATCTTTTACCTCTTCTTTTACTTCTAACATCGCTTTTAATGCAATCAAATTCGGTTCAGTAACATCTACATGGGTCCTCATGTATTGAACCCCATGCTGCATCTCTTTTCTAATTCCTAGATGTGCACGCCGTTTTACATCTTCGATTGTAATGTTCTGCTTTTCTTCTCCCCATTTCTCGATCCCTTCAAACAAAGTTCCTGATTCGTTTTGTCTCATTAATCGCTCAGCAGTAAACACATAATCCAAGTGAATATGTGGATCCACATAAGGAGGAACCACTAAATTCCCCTGCAAATCAACTGTTTCAACTATCGTTGTCGTTTTATCAATAGTCGTCCCTATCGTTTTAAAAATCCCATCTTCCACCACAATATCTACTAATTCATCAACTCCTTTTAACCTAGCATTTTTAAATAATTTCGTCATGATTGATAAACCTTTCTTTCTTTTGTTTCTGCCTTAATTATCTCTACAACCTTAGATAGGATTGCATAACTTACCATACTTCCTACAATCGCATTTAAACATGCAATTCCTGGCGCATAACTTGCAGCTGTACCAATTACAAATGCAATGATTGCAACTGGATTTACCATTACAAATTTCTTCGTTAGAAAGTCTTCCTCATACTCTTTTTTGCGAACAATAAAATAATCAGCTATAATAATGGCTCCTAACGATGGAATAAATCCACTTAAAAAACTCAGGAAACTTGTAAAATTATAATAAAGAACTACAGATAGTGCTGTTGCAATGATTCCATTGATAATTACAAGCTTACTTTTTTCAATTTTTGTAATATTGGAAAAGGCCA
>CAYJKD010000113.1:0-8842 GCA_964370595.1 uncultured Lachnospiraceae bacterium | reverse complement strand
TAGGGAGGAAAATTATGGCTGATATTATGAAACTGCATATTATCACTCCTGATGAGACATTTTATGAGGGAGAAGTAACAATGGTAGAATTTACTTCTACCGAAGGGGACCTAGGAGTTTATCCAAACCACGTTCCATTAACTGCAGTGGTAAGCCCTGGAATCTTAACCATTCATGAAGAGCAAAAAGTAATGCGTGCCGCATTGCTTTCTGGATTTGCAACAATATTTCCAGATCAAGTAACAATTCTTGCAGAAGTTGCAGAATGGCCAGATGAGATTGACTTCAACCGTGCAGAAGAAGCAATGCGCCGTGCAGAGCGTCGAATTACACAAGGCGGAAATGAAATGGATGTTGTGCGTGCGGAAGCATCACTAAAACGTTCTATCGTTCGTCTTCAACTTAAGAAATAAAGATTGATAACTGTTTATAGCCTAGGATAAAATGTGTCACAACAGAGCAGAACGTGAAATTGTGAATAATTGCCGTTTGACTAGGCTTTAAACAGTTGTTTTTTTGGGAGAAATAGAAGGATGAAACTCTGGATTAGTGGGATCATAGCAATCCTTGCAGCTTTGGTCCTTCAATTTTTAGCAAGAGAATTTTTGGTATTCGCAGAATTTTATAGAGATGTTGTTTATCCTATTATAGTAACAGTGGTAAGCACAATTTTTGGAATCTTTCCTTTTTCTGTAGTAGAGTTTTTACTCTATTTACTAGTGATTGTAATACTTGTATGTTTCATAGTGAATTTAAAAAAACCTATGATTTTTGTAAGGATGATAGTTACATTAGGAGGGATTCTTTTTTTTATATACACAACAAATTGTGGAATAAATTACTTTACAATGCCATTTTCTGTACATGCAGACTTAGAAGTTAGAGAATATGAAAAAGAAGAATTAATTCAGTTTTGTGAACATTTAATAGAGCAGGTAAATCATTCCTATACAACTGAAACTTATGAAGAAAATAAAGATTTGTGGAAAGAAGAAAGCATCCGTTCTATGAAAAAACTAGGCGATGTATATCCGCAGTTATCAGGCATATATCCAAAGCCAAAGGCAGTAACATTTTCACAAATATTATCGATTCAACATATAAGTGGTGTATATTCGCCATTTACAGTTGAGGCAAATTTTAATCAACATATGGAAGACTATAATATTCCATTAACCATGGCTCATGAACTTTCACATTTGAGAGGGTTTATGCGAGAAGATGAAGCAAATTACATTGGATACTTAGCATGTATCAATTCGGATTTGCAAGCATTTCAATATAGTGGATATTTAAGTGGATGGATTTATGCAGGAAATGCACTTGCAAGTGTAGATAGAGATACTTATATACAATTATCACAATTACTAGATGCTGGACCTCGACAAGATTTAAAGGAAAACTCCGAGTTTTGGGCTCGTTATGATGGAGGAGTAGCAGAAGTATCAAATCAGTTAAATGATACATATTTAAAGATCAATGAACAAGAAGATGGTGTGCAAAGCTATGGAAGAGTTGTAGATTTAATGTTAGCAGATTTCTTAGATAACTAGAACGTACGTAGAAAGGGATTTATTGTATGAATGAAGTATTGTATGAAATGATGGACTGGGCAGCAGTGGAAGAAATTGTTTATTCAGAATCAGCTTACCCACAAAATATATTAGGCCCACATGTAACAGAGGAAGGTATTTTAGTACAAGTATTTATTCCATCAGCAGTAAAGATCGAAGTAGTACTAGAACCAACAAAGAAGACATTTGTAATGGATAGGCAAGATGATGAAGGATTTTATTCGGTTTTAATACCAAGAAAGCGAATTCCAAAATATACGTTACTTGTTGAGTATGATAATGGAACACAAGAAACTATTTATGACCCATATAGATATGGAAGTTGCTATACACAAGAAGATATAGATAAATTTGAAACTGGTATTCACTATGAAATTTATAAGAAAATGGGTGCACACCCAATGACAATTGATGGCATAGAAGGGGTGCATTTTTCGGTATGGGCACCTTGTGCGATGCGTGTTAGCGTGGTAGGGGATTTTAACCTATGGGATGGTAGACGCCATCAAATGTGTAAAAATGGAGAGAGTGGAATTTATGAATTGTTTATTCCAGGTATATCGAAGGGTGAAATTTACAAATATGAAGTAAAAACAGCCAAAGGGGAGCCAATGCTTAAATCAGACCCTTATGGAAATTTTGCACAACTTCGTCCAGATACCGCTTCAATTGTATGGGGAGATCGAACCTATGAGTGGACCGATACAAAGTGGATGAAAGATCGAAAACAGGCCAGTGGAAAGGCGAATCCCCTTTCTATTTACGAGGTGCATTTGGGATCTTGGATGAGGAAAGAAATTGCAATAGGAGTAGATGGAAAAGAAATTTGTGGAGAAGAATATTATAATTATCGCGAATTAGCAGAAAAATTAGCAGAATATGTATTGGAAATGGGGTATACCCATGTTGAGTTAATGCCGATTATGGAACATCCATTCGATGCATCATGGGGATACCAAGTAATTGGATATTATGCACCAACAAGCCGTTATGGAACGCCTGAAGATTTTTGCTATTTCGTAAATTATTTACATAGTAAGAAAATTGGTGTAATACTTGATTGGGTACCAGCTCATTTTCCAAGAGATCTACATGGTTTATCTTGTTTTGATGGAACCTGTGTTTATGAACATGAAGATTCAAGAAAAGGATCACATCCACATTGGGGAACGAAAATTTATAATTATGGTCGTCCTCAGGTAAGTAATTATTTAATAGCAAATGCACTTTATTGGGCAAAGGAATTTCATGTAGATGGAATTCGAATGGATGCAGTAGCTTCTATGCTTTACTTGGATTATGGGAAGAATGATGGAGAATGGGTTGCGAATGAATATGGTGGTCATGAAAACCTAGAAGCGATTGAATTTTTCAAACATTTAAATTCGATTATGAAAAAAGAGTGTAACGATGTTCTTTTGATAGCTGAAGAATCTACTGCATGGCCAATGGTAACAGGAAATGTAGAAGAAGGTTCTTTGGGATTTGATTATAAGTGGAATATGGGGTGGATGAATGATTTCATCGGATACATGAGCTATGATCCATTTTTCCGTTCTTATCACTATTCTGAGTTGACATTTAGTTTGCTCTATGCATATAGTGAAAAGTTTGTCCTTGTGTTTTCTCATGATGAAGTCGTTCATGGAAAAGGATCGATGATGAC
This sequence comes from uncultured Lachnospiraceae bacterium, assembly GCA_964370595.1. Taxonomy (GTDB): domain Bacteria; phylum Bacillota; class Clostridia; order Lachnospirales; family Lachnospiraceae; genus Brotaphodocola. The sequence continues at coordinate 5,602 of CAYJKD010000113.1, read as the reverse complement.
AAAAATGGCTGCAAAGGATTGGGAAGATAAAGCTCAAAATTTAAGAACTGCTTATGGATTCATGTATGGGCATCCAGGGAAAAAATTACTGTTTATGGGACAAGAGTTTGCCCAGATTTCTGAGTGGAGTGAAACAGAAGAATTACCGTGGGGGATTTTAGAATATCCAATTCACCAAAATATGAAACAATACTGTAAAGATTTAAACCAATTATATCGATCACAACCAGCGCTTTATGAGTTAGATGGAGATGAGAAGGGGTTTGAATGGATTAACTGTAGTTCTAGTGCAGACAATATTGTTAGCTTTATCCGAAAATCAAAGAAAAAGGACGAAACGCTATTGTTTGTTTATAATTTTGCACCAATTGCGCATGAGAAATACCAAGTAGGAGTTCCATTTGAAGGGAAATATAAAGAAATATTTACTAGTGATGCGAAAGAATATGGTGGAACTGGAATGAAAAATCCAAGAGCAAAAGCTTCTAAAAAAGTGCAGTGTGATAATCGTAAACATGCGATAGACATTAAGTTGCCACCAATGTCTATGATCGTGTTTTCTTGTACACAAGAAAACCAGAAAAAATCTGGAAGTAAAAGAAAGAAAAAAGAGCAAGTAGAGAACACTCTAGTAAAATAAAATGGATTATGGTATAATCCAGCTATGAAGAATTTTATTATTTTAGACTTAGAATGGAATCAAAGCCCCGATGGAAAAAGATGTTCCGTTGCTGAGTTACCGTTTGAAATTATTGAAATAGGGGCAGTGAAATTAGATGAAACATTTGCACTCGTTGATGAGTTTCATCAATTGATAAAACCTAAGGTGTATCATCAAATGCACCATGCGATATCAGAAGTTACTCAGATGGATATGCAAGTTCTCAGAAGAGAAGGAAAATCATTTCCAGAGGCGATGGATACATTTATGGGTTGGTGTGGGGGCAATCATGTATTTTGTACATGGGGGTCAATGGACTTATTGGAATTACAGAGAAATCTTTCGTATTACGGAATGCATAATCCATTTCCTGTTCCATTTCTATATTATGATGTGCAAAAACTCTATGGTCTGTTTCTTGAAAAAGGGAGAAAACCTTCTTTGGATGCAGCGATTGAACATTTAAACCTCCATGAGGATCGTCCATTTCATAGAGCATTAAATGACGCATACTATACAGGGAAAGTGTTAGGACAATTAGAGTATCAATTATTTAAACCGTATTATTCTTTAGATTATTTTCGGGTTCCACAGAAAGTAGAAGAAGAGATTTATTTGAAGTTTCCACAATACTCAAAAATGGTTTCGATACCTTATACTAGCAATGAGGAAATTATTGAACAAAATCGAATTACAGAGATGAAGTGCTGTAGTTGTAATCGTGCTTTGCGAAAGAAAATTCGTTGGTTTAGTACAGGGCAAAAGGTGTATTATGGATTAGCTTTTTGTTCAGAACATGGATGGATACTGGGAAAGATTCGAATAAAGAAAACCCTAGACGGAAAAGTTTTTGCTATAAAAATTCTAAAATTAGTAGATGAAAATACGGCTCAAAGTGTAGCTGTTAGAAAGAATGAATTGGTAAAGAAACGCCAATTGAAAAAAAATATAAAGAAACCTCCCAACTAAAGCTGAGAGGCTTTCTTTATTTGCGGAAAAAGGATTTTCGTTTTGAGGATCGTTGATTACGATTGATTCGATCAAGTGCAGCAGTTGCACGTTTTCGCTGTAACATTAGATCAAATTCATTGGTAGAAACTCCACTTTCTTCAAGACGTCGCTGACGTCGTTGTGAGCGTTCCATTCTAATTTGTTCTCTTTTTTTTGTATGTGTGGTTCGATAAAATACAAAACAACCAATTCCGATACCAATCATAAGGATAATACTCAGGATTGTCCAAATAGTAGGGGTAATGCTAGAAGTATTCTCGCTTGCTTCTGGTTGGGATTCGTCAACAATAGATTCATCAGCAATTGTTGGGGGAGCCGGTTCGGTTTGAATTATTTCTAACACAGGTTCTGGTGGATCAGTAAGGAGTAAATAGCGAGATCCGATTTTTCTATCATTATAAGAATAATTAATTTGGGCAATGGCATTTTCAGGTGCATTTTCTGTAAGATCAAAGGAAACACTAGAAGTAGCATCTGTAAAGGAAGCATTATTTGGTAGTATGATACAAGGTTCTGTTTCTAGTGTTAAGTTTGCTAATTCAGTAGTTGAAAGGCCAGCAATGCTTAAATCTTGCGAGGGAGAAACATAGGTATCATCATATTCATCGATATTTAACATTTTGAAATTATCAAAGCCGAAATCTAGCAATTCCTTGGTATCTGCATAATGTGTTTGCATACCGTTTAACACAACAGTTACCAATTGCATTTCGTTTTTCTCGGCACAAGTAACTAATGTATTTCCTGCAAGTGAAGTATAACCTGTTTTTCCACCAATAATTCCAGGGTAGTATTGTTCCATATTTTGTTTCATCATCTTATGTCCAGGATAAATACGAAGTCCATCAGGGTTTCGTTTCGTTACTGGAAGGTCATAATAAATGGTAGAAGCAATTTCTACAAAAGCTTCATTCTGGAATGCTGCACGTGAGATTAGTGCCATATCATATGCAGTGGTATAGTGATTCGGGTCATTGAGTCCACTTGGATTTACAAAGTTAGAGTTAGTGCATCCAAGAGATTTTGCTTTTTCATTCATCAATACAGAGAAACCTTCATTTGAACCAGCGATATGTTCAGCTAATCCATTTCCTGCCTCATTAGCAGATTTTAACATTAGCGCATATAAGGTGTCTTTGACAGAAAGTTGATCGCCAGTATCAAGACCAGCATTGGTACTTCCAGACTCTACATTGTAAACAGCGTTGTGAGAAAATGTCACAATCTCATCCATTTCGGCATGCTCTAATACAACTAAAGCAGTAAGTATTTTTGTAATGCTAGCTGGGTAAAATTGTTCATGGATGTTTTTTCCATAGATTACAGTTCCAGAGTTTACGTCCATAACGATACCGCCATCAGCAACAACATTGGCATTAGATGGCCATTCAGGCGCAGCATATGATACGAAAGGAGGCATAAGATTCAATAACATACATCCTAATAAAACAGTTGCAGTTCCTTTTAATCGTGATCTCTTTTGTTTCCATATGATTCCAGTACAAATTGCCATAATAAGAAACACAAGAGTTGCATAGGTTCCACCAATTAAAGTAGCAGTTGTTGCAAAAAATGGTTCGGGTACAATATTGATTAGCAAATCTGTACGAGGGTCTAAGAGCCACAAGTCATTATCGAAGAAAAGTTCGTGGAAAACAATAAAGTAATGTGAAAAATCAGAGGCAATGATTCCACCGATTAATGCTAAGATTGCAAAAAATATTATGGATCCTAATAAAATTGCACGTGGTAATGTATGAGACACATTTGCTTTTTTTAGAAAAAGAATTGCAAGTGACAAAATAGCGATAATGATACAAATTTGTCTGATTTGAATCCCGCCAAGAAAGAGGTCCTTGACATCCTCCATGTGAGCAATCTCTCTTGCATTAAAAAATTCTCTTGATTCCCCACCTACAATAGTGGGAACGTGTAGATCTGCAAGGTCGTCGTATAAATAAAAAATCATTTCATGGGTAACATCTAAAAGGTCATCCATTTCCATATCAACAGCCTCTGTCACTTGGTATTTGGTGTACTGCTGTTCGTAATAACCAGGAATCCAATAGGTAACGCCTTCAATGGAAGTGAAAAATAACGCAATTAAGATAGCGAAAGAAAATATGATTCCTAATAAAGTGTCTACTAATTTCATAATGATATTCCTTTACTGTTTCGTGATATATTGTGAAGCAACATAGGCTTCTTCTCCTTCGTATAGAATGATACTCCAACTATCATCATATACTGAAATAAACTCAATAGGTGTATCTGCATCTAAAGCAATAATAATTGCTGAAGAAGTAGATGGTTCTGTACGTATGTTAACATCTGTTGTTGTCATGTATGTAACTGTTTCAGTGGGGGTTTCTGGTTGGGAAGTCATGGTTTCACTAAATATCGCAGGCATTTGAATATCTTCAAGTGATTCACTGTGATCTTCGGAATCTTGGCGGATTAAGAAAATCATGTAAGCAAGTCCTGCGATTAGAAGAAGTGGAACGATTATTTTAAAAATATTTCCTGAAATGGAATTTTTGTTTTTTCTTTTTTTTCTGAATTTTTTTCGTTTCTTCTTTTCTGTGTTTGAAAAAAAGTTTTTTTTCGGAGCAGGAGGAATAGGAATTTGACTAAGGGGATTTGCTAAGTACTTCTTTATCTCTAGGATTAGGAATTGTTGTGCTTGAATAGCATCATATTGTTCTGTACTGTTTTCGTGAGCAGCCTTATTTCCAATTTCGCGTATTTTATGATAATGATTACAACTAGTGTCATCAATAAATTTTTTATTATGAAGTAAATCAATAAGATTAATAAGCTCTCCTTCAGATGAAAGCTTTGCTTGCTTAAGTTGGATTTTTACAAGATATTCTAAAATTTGACGTGCTTTTAACATAGCACTATTATAATCCTTATATTCGATTTGATGTTCTAGTTCTTTTAAGCTGCTATTTAAAGTTTCTTCTTCCGGTTTTAATACTGCATTGCTCATAAAAGGCTCCTTTCTTCGACCATTATACTATAGATATAAGAAACAAGCAACCAAACAGTTTTGCATTGCAAAGCATTTAAGCTTCTGATACAATAAGAGAGAAGTAATAACCGGAGGAAATAAATAATGAGGTTACGACATATTCCGGGTTCGGAAGATATGATAGCAAATAGCCCTTACGTGGTGCAAAAACCACAACAGAAAAAAGGTAATTTTAGTGAAGTGTTTGGGAATGATAATCCAATTCACATTGAAGTAGGAATGGGAAAAGGTAAATTTATTATGGAGCTTGCAACACTTAATCCCAATATCAACTACATAGGAATTGAGCGGTATCCAAGTGTGCTTTTGCGTGCATTGCAAAAGAGAGAAGAGCTTAATTTAGCTAATATTACTTTTATGTGTATTGATGCAATTGAATTGAATGAAGTATTTGAAAAGGATGAAATTGAAAAAATTTATTTGAATTTTTCAGATCCTTGGCCAAAAGAGAGGCATGCAAAACGAAGATTGACATCGCCTGAATTTATGAAGGTTTATGATGGGATTCTTGAAAAAAATGGAGTGGTGGAATTTAAAACCGATAATAAAGGTTTGTTTGAATATTCCTTAGAGGCAATACCGCCTACTGGTTGGAATATTATTGAGCATACATTTGATTTGCACAATAGCCCTATGGTAGAAGGAAATGTAATGACAGAATATGAAGTGAAATTTTCTTCGATGGGTAACCCGATTTTTAAATTAGTTGCAAATCGATAAAACTACAATGTAACTGTAAACAATGTTAACGATATGGAGGTAGAAAAATGTCAAAGAAATTTACAACAGCAGATTTTGAAAAAGATGTATTGCAAGCAGAAGTACCTGTTCTCGTGGACTTTTATGCAGATTGGTGTGGACCTTGTAAGATGATGGCACCACTTGTGGATCAATTA
>CAYJKD010000112.1:0-8922 GCA_964370595.1 uncultured Lachnospiraceae bacterium | reverse complement strand
TTTATTACTTGCCATCGCAAGTACATCCCCTGTATTAGGATCCATTGCTACTACACTAATAATTTCTGACCCAGTCGTTGTCATCCATTCTTCAATATATTTTTCTACAATCCCTTGGATTCTTACATCAATTGTAGACATTATGGTATATCCATTGGTGGGAGCATTTATAACACGCTCCAACTGTTCATCTGAATTTAAATATCCATACTCTCTTCCATTTTCACCAATAAGTGCCTCATTATAGGATTGTTCAATTCCAGCATTCCCACTTCCACCATCGCTTGTCGTAAATCCGATTACGTTCGCTGCTAATGAATCATAGGGATAAACCCTACGATACTCTTCTTCAAACCATACGCCAGTAACTCGTTTTGATGAGTCATTCGCTTTCTGCTCATCATTAAACGCTTCTTTATACAGCTCAAACGCTTCTTTTTGCTCATATGATAGCCTTCGATCATAACGAATATATGCTTTTTGAGGATTTTCCTCCACTAAAATTCGCAGTTGTTCTCGATCATACCCCAATGTAGCACTCAGTGCCTCAATTGTTGGTTCTACAAAGTTTTCCATCTCTAATTGAACTTTTTCTGGATTTGAATTTAACTGATTACTTTTTTCAGGAATCATCTGTTTTGGATCTAATATCACATTATAAACCTTCTCAGTAGTTGCTAATATCGTTCCATTTCGATCTATGATATCCCCTCTTTGGTAAGGAATGGAACGACTATCATACCTTTGTTGTGTTAATACGATTTCCGAATAATTTTCTTCGTTTTTATCAATAATATAGTAAATTCGTCCAATTAATGTAATCAAAGCTAGTATTATGATGATTACCAAAAAGACTAGCTTTGTTTCCATATAATTTATTAGCACCCTTTTATCAAGTGGATGCTTCATTTTCTGTTTGTGATGCTGCTTATCGTGGGATGTCCTCATTTTGATTCACATACTCACTTTCTGGTTTTTCAAACAATATAACTTGGTCTTTATTTGCATATATCATGCCTAATTTTTCAGTCGCTACTTTATAAATATATTCTAAATCTACAGATGTGTCAATACTCGTAGCAAATGCATCATTTTGCGATTTCAGTGTAATATAATCAAGTTCATATGTTATTACATTTTTCATTCGCTTTGATATATCTATTTGTTTTTGCAAATATGTGACACAAAATGCCAAAGAAATCACTGTAGCAATGGTTAATATAAAAAGAAAAGAAAAATCCATTTGCACGATTGATTGTGATTTTTTCTGTTTTGCAAACTCTTGTGATTGATTTTGCCTTGTTTGGGTATTTGGTTTTCTAGGAGTTTCAGTTTTTTTAGGTAAGGGAATCATCTTTGGTGCTACACTTCCATTTAAATATGGTTGCTCTATATTATTTTTTTCAAAATCTGCCATATAAATCCTCCCCACTTCTTGATTATTGTAGCAATTCCCCTGCTACTTTGTATATTATTTAGTCATCTAAACTTCAATCGACTACTTATCTCTCAAACACGCGTAGCTTTGAACTTTTAGAACGTTTATTTTCAAGTATTTCTTCTTGTGTTGGAACAATTGGCTTTCTTGTTACTACATGACCTTTGCTTTCATTTCCACAACGACACACTGGGAAATTCGATGGGCAAGTACATGGGTTTTCCATTTCTCTAAACTTTTTCTTTACAATCCGATCTTCTAAAGAGTGAAATGTAATTATACTTAATCTACCTTCTGGATTTAGTAATTCTGCCATTGTTTCTATTGAATTTGTCAACACTTCCAATTCTTTATTTAATTCAATTCGAATTGCTTGGAATGTTTTTTTTGCAGGATGTCCTCCTACCACACGTAACTTCATTGGAATTGCAGCCTTAATTGCTTCTATCAATTCCCCTGTTGTTTCAATCAGTTTTTCTTCTCTCACTCTTACAATATGCTTTGCAATATTTTTAGCGAATTTATCTTCTCCATAATCTCTTATAATTCTATAAAGTTGATTTTCACTATATTCATTCACTATAGATGCTGCAGTTTTTTCATTCCTCTGATCCATACGCATATCTAGTGGGGCATCTTCTCGATAAGTAAATCCTCGTTCAACCGTATCTAATTGATAAGAAGACACACCTAAATCCAGATAAATTCCATCTACCTTTTCAATTCCAAGCTCATGCAACACAGTTTTTATATTTTCATAATTGCTACGAACAATTCTAATCTTATTTCCAAATTCTTCTAACCGCTTAGATGCTGCTGCTATGGCATCCGCATCTTGGTCGATTCCAATAAAAAGCCCATTTTCTCCTAATTGTTTGCACACTTCATACGCATGTCCACCACCACCTAGTGTACCATCTACGTAAATTCCATCTGCTTTTATATTCAAACTAGATACTGTTTCTTCCAATAACACCGATTCATGTTTAAACATTATATCCCCAGTCCTTCCATATTTGCTGCAATTTCTTCCATATCATCATATGTATTCGCTTGCGTCCAAGCTTCTCGATTCCAAATTTCAATTCTTCCACCAACTCCTGCTAACACTGCATCTTTTTCAATATTAGCAAACGCACGTAAACTATTGGGTAGTAGAATTCGACCTTGTTTATCAACTTCACATGTAGCTGCACCCGAAAGAATAAAACGACCAAACTTTCGTCCGTTGATATTGCTCAATGGTAATGAACTTAGTTTTTCTTGCAATATTTTCCATTGTGCATTTTCGAACACAAACAAACAGCCATCAAGACCCTTTGTAATCACAAATTCTTCTCCTAGCTGTTCTCTAAATTTTGAAGGGATAATAATTCGCCCTTTTGCATCAACGGTATGATTGTATTCGCCCATAAACATAAGAATCACCCACCAACATTCGTTATTCTACCATTTCCTACCACTTTGCACCACTTTTCCCCACTCATATAGCTATATTATAATATTCTCACATTAATTTCAAGTTATTTTCAATCTTTTTATTTTTATAAACAAATATTTTACATTCTGATCTCATAGTAGCAATTGAACTTTTCTATGGCACAAAAAAAGAACTCATCTCAGAGTTCTTTTTTCTATGTTTACTTTATATTTTTTTACGATGATAAATCAACATACCTACTGCAACCAAAATCGAAACAATTGCTACCACTTGTGATACTGCAATTTCAGTACCAATGATATGTAATTGATCTGTCCTTAACCCTTCAATCCAAAATCTACCGATGCCATAACTAAGTAAGTAAATCCAAAGCATTTCTCCTTCAAATGTTTTATGATTTCGATACCAAAGCATAAAACAAAGAACGAAGAGATTCCAAAGTGATTCATATAAAAATGTTGGATGTACTTGTATATACTCAATTCCATTTATTACTTGAATATGATTTAGCAGCTCTTGGCTAATCATACTTTGATTCACAAGTTCTCGGTTTATTTGCATTGCAAACAGATTATTCGTATATCCTCCAAACGCTTCTGTATTAAAAAAGTTACCCCACCGACCAATAATTTGGCCTAAAAGTAATCCTAAGACACAAGAGTCAGCCATTGAAAAAAATGAATTTTTTTTCAATCTTGCAAAAACAATCAAAGTAATTATAGCTGCTATTACACCACCATAAATTGCAAGCCCTCCTGCACGTAAATTAAATATCTGTAACAAATTATCCTTATAGTGATCCCACTCAAATGCCACATAGTATAGACGCGCTCCAATAATCGAAAAAACAATTGCATAAAGTGCAAAATCTAAGTATAACTCAGGATTTTGTCCACGTCTTTTCGCATCCGATTGAGCCAATGTAATTCCTGCCAACATTCCTAATCCAATGATAATTCCATAAAATGCAATTTCAAATCCAAATATTGAGATACTATTTTGTAGGTTCTCTATTTCGATTCCCAAATTCACAAAGCGGATATCTGCTCCCTCCATTATGTGATCTCCTTTCGATGCTATGATTATTTTATCTGCCACTTTCTTAAAATCTATGGATATCCATTTGTTGATTTCAAGTAAATCAGACACGATCTTATTGATTATACCCTATTACATTAATTTTATCTACCAAATCTTTAAATTCTATGGTACAATGAGTAACAGCAAATTTATGTAACAATTTAGAATATAGAAGATATGAGGTAAATGAATATTATGAAACTAGGAATTGTAGGACTTCCAAATGTAGGAAAAAGTACATTATTCAACTCGCTAACCAAAGCTGGAGCGGAATCAGCTAACTATCCGTTTTGCACCATCGATCCAAATGTGGGTATTGTAACCGTTCCAGATAACCGCTTAAAATTATTGAGTGATTTATACCAATCAAAAAAAATCACTCCAGCTGTTATTGAATTTGTAGATATTGCAGGTCTTGTAAAAGGAGCATCAAAAGGCGAAGGACTTGGTAATCAGTTCTTAGCAAACATACGTGAAGTAGATGCTATTGTCCATGTAGTGCGTTGCTTTGATGACGACAATGTTATCCATGTAGATGGATGTGTTGATCCATTAAGAGATATCGAAACAATCAACTTAGAATTAATTTTTTCTGATATTGATATCTTAGACCGTAGAATTGCAAAAACAGTAAAAGCTGCAAATAACGATAAATCTTTAGCAAAAGAATTAGTTATATTAAAAGAACTAAAACAATTGCTTGAAGACAGTAATCTTGCATCTGCATATGAGGCAGATGATGATACCATGGCATTTGTTCAATCACTTAACTTATTAACTTGTAAACCTGTAATTTATGCATCCAATGTTTCTGAAGATGATCTAGGTGATGATGGTGCAAATAACGAGCATGTTGCATCTGTCCGTGAATATGCGAAAACAAATAATTCAGAAGTATTTGTAATTTGTGCACAAATCGAACAAGAGATTTCCGAGTTAGATGATGATGAGAAGAAAGAATTTTTAGATGCCCTAGGGCTAACAGAATCCGGACTTGATAAGTTAATTGCTGCAAGCTACCGTCTCTTAGGATTAATTAGCTACTTAACTGCTGGAGAAGAAGAAACAAGAGCTTGGACGATTAAGATAGGAACAAAAGCTCCTCAAGCAGCAGGTAAGATTCACAGTGACTTTGAGCGTGGGTTTATTCGTGCAGAAGTTGTAAACTATCAAGATTTATTAGATTGTACTACTTATGCAAAAGCAAAAGAAAAAGGACTTGTTGGATTAGAAGGTAAAGAATATATCGTGAAAGATGGGGATGTAATCCTGTTCCGTTTCAACGTATAATTGATACAAAGAAACCCCCTCAACACAAATCGCATTTTAATTTAGTGATTTGTGTTGAGGGGGTTTTGTCATCTTACGTTTAAATTATTCGATTGTAATTACTCTCATTGTATTTGTATACGTTGCTGGACCATATTGCTTTGCATTGGTAGCAACCCCTGCAGTAACAACAACAAGATCTCCAGCACTAATCATACCTTGATTTTTTAACAATTCAATTGATCCTTCAATCATTGCATCTGTTGAATCTGCTCTTCTAGCATGTACTGGTTTTACCCCCCAGTATAATTGCATTTGACGAACTGCAGATGAGCTTGGTGACATTCCAACAATTTGAACACCTGGCTTCCATTTTGAAAGCATACGTGTTGTAAACCCTGTAATACTAGGAGCTATAATCAACTTTGCATTTAGGTCATGCGCTGTAGATACTGAGCCATAACAAACTGCATTGGATACATTTCTTTCATTTTCTGAAGAAACAGTTCTTTCTCTGTATGCACCATAATCTAAGTGTGCTTCTGATTGTTCACAAATTTGTCTCATCATGCAAAGAGCTTCTACTGGATATTTACCCATAGCAGTTTCACCTGACAGCATTACTGCATCTGTTCCATCGTAAACAGCATTGGCTACATCTCCAACCTCTGCTCTTGTAGGTCTTGGATTTCGAATCATAGAATCTAACATCTGTGTTGCTGTAATTACTGGCTTACAAGCAATATTACATTTCTTAATAATGATTTTTTGAATATGTGGTACCTGTTCTGCAGGAATTTCAACTCCCATATCGCCACGAGCAACCATAATTCCGTCACTAATCGCTATAATTTCGTCTAAGTTATCAATCCCTTCTTGATTTTCAATTTTTGCTATAATTTGTAAATTTGCATTATGCTTTTTCAAAATATCTTTAATTTCTTGAACTGCAGCTGCTGTTCTAACAAAAGAGGCTGCAATAAAATCAAATCCTTGCTCAATACCAAATAAGATATCTGATTTATCTTTTTCTGTTAAAGCTGGTAATTTTACAGAAACTCCAGGAACATTCACTCCTTTTCTCATACCGAGTTCTCCACCATTAAGAACTTCACATACAATATCTGCACCATTAATCTCTTTGATTTCTAATTCAAGCAAACCATCATCAATCAAAATTTTATCTCCAGGCTTTACATCCTCATGTAGTCGATCGTAATTGATATGTCCAATTACATCATCTCCAACAATCTCTCTTGTAGTTAATGTATAGGTTTGACCCGCAACAAGTATTACCTTCTTTTCGTCCTTTAATAACCCAGTACGAATTTCTGGACCTTTTGTATCTAAAAGAGCTGCAACTGGAATATTCAATTCTTCCCTAATGCTTTTTAATAGATCCAGTCTTCCTTTTTGTTCTTCATAGTCCCCATGAGAGAAGTTGAATCGAGCCACATCCATTCCATTAATCACTAACTCTTTTAATAACTCTCTGTTATTTGTGTTTGGCCCCATAGTACATACGATTTTAGTTTTTTTCATAACTTCCTCCATTAAATAAAATATATAAATGTTAATATAGTTTCCACATTAAAGTTATTGCTTCTTTACATGTTGATGTGTGTAAATATGATCTTGGCAATATTCATAGCCGCCTTCACATTTTGAACAATAACGAAATTCCAGATTTGGGTCATCCTTTTCTGTCCTTCCACATACTGCACATTTATGCCTTGTTCCTTGTGGATTTTTAGGTTGCTTTACTGCATTTTTAAAGGATTGCTTTCTTTTTTGATTTTTATACCCATACTGTTTCATAAATCCTGTTAAATATGCAAACAGGACAATATTGGCTAGTGATACGATTATTTCCACTTTTGTACTAAATCCACCTGTAAAAAAGCTATATACTAAAATTACACATTGAGCGATTGCTAACCATTTTGCTTTTACTGGAATTACAAAGAACATTAAAAACTGAGCATTGGGAAAACTCATTGCAAATGCTAAAAAAATAGAAAAATTCAAAAATCCTGTTGCCATAGGTATATTGTAGCCAACAATCAAATACGTAATAATGGACGCAAGTACTTGTGCAAATACTCCGGTAAAGAAAAAGACATTAAATCGAAATGCCCCAAGTACCCGTTCCAATGTATTTCCCAAGCTATAGTATAGATATAGTGCAATTACTCCAAACAGTATATCGGTAAATTGCATACTAGCAAATGCTGGTGGATAAATCAAAAAAGTAATGATTCTCCAAATTTCTCCGCTTAAAATAGCTTGTGGGTCTAGACTTAAAAATACAAAATAAATCATCGGATTATAAATCTGTATTATCAACCCAATCGCATATAAAATTACAATGTAGTACATTAAATTATTGATAGCATATTTTCTGTACTTTCGTTCTAACTGATTAAAAAAATTCATATTTACCCTTTCAATGATCAAAATAGATCTTTTTTAGAAAACACATAAGCTACAACTAAGGATACTATAAGTGCAAAACCTAATACAATAATAAAACCAAAAGGATGATTTGCAAAAGGCATTCCGCTTGTATTAACATTCATTCCATAAAAGCTCGCAATCATTGTCGGGATGGAAAGTACAATGGTTATCGTTGCAAGAAATTTCATAACCATATTTAGATTATTAGAAATAACGGAAGCAAATGCATCCATTGTTCCACTTAAAATTCCTGTATAAATACTAGCCATCTCTATCGCTTGTTTATTTTCGATGATTACATCCTCTAGAAGTTCTGTATCTTCTGGATATTTTTTTATCTTTTCATTGCGCATTAGTTTTTCTAATACCACCTCATTGGAACGTAGTGAAGTGGTAAAATATACCAAACTTTTTTCAAGTTCCAATAATTCGATTAATTCCTGATTTTTTTGTGGTTTACGAAGCCTCTTTTCTACTAATTCACTTTTTTTATCAATGATTCTCAAATATTGCAAATAAAGAGAAGCATTTTTATATAAGATTTGCAAAATAAATCTTGTTTTTAAATTCGTATGAAAATCACGAACTCTACCAGTAATAAAAGTAGAAAGAATTGTTGTATCTTCTAGACATATTGTTACAATTACCTGCTCTGTCAGAATAATTCCCATAGGGATTGTTCCATACCAATCTTTTTCATTACGAACCTCTATGGTAGGAATATCTACTAAAATCAAACTATAAGCATCCTCTGTTTCAATACGTGAACGTTCCTCTTCATCAAGAGGAGCCCTTAAATGCTCTGGGTCAATTCCGAATTTGTTTGAGACTTCTAAAATCTCTTTTGGTGTTGGATTCGTCATTGCAACCCAACATCCTTGCTCCGATTCTGTTCTTTCTTTTAAAATACCCTCTTCTGTTTTAAATATACGAATCATACTTTCTCCTCTCTAGCTAGCGAACCTATACTAACCCAAGAGAAGAAAACATTTAATCTCTAAATGGGTAGCATAGGCATGCGACTGTGTTCTTCTATTGTTTCTTGATGATAATTTGAACCACGATCCATAACTGTTACCCCTTTCATTCATTCGCACTTCTGCTTCAACGTATACATTATAGTTTCTTAAGGTGTGTTTGTCAAATATTATGTTATTATTTTACACATTATTCACATTTGTCGTTACAGTTCACGGTGCATGGAAAAGATAGTAAAGTAAGCGTGTAAGCTTGCTTA
>CAYJKD010000111.1:0-8959 GCA_964370595.1 uncultured Lachnospiraceae bacterium | reverse complement strand
TAAGGAGGAACAAATGTCAGTAGGGACAATCTATAAATTTCACAATGATTTAGATACCGATCAAATTATCGCATCTCAATACCTATTGTTACCAAATATAGAAGAGATGAAAGCGCATACATTCGAATCACTAGATCCAGAGTTTGCCAATAAAGTAAAGGTAGGAGACTTTATTGTGGGAGGAGAAAATTTTGGGTGTGGTTCATCTAGAGAACAAGCACCTGCGGTACTAAAGGCCTTAGGTGTAAAGGCAGTAATTGCAAAATCTTTTGCAAGGATTTTTTACAGAAATGCAATTAATATTGGTTTGCTAGTAATTGTATGTAAAGAATTGCCAAATGAAATGACGACAGGAGAGTCTATGGAGTTATCTCTAGAAGATGGGGTGATTACATATCAAAACCAAACATATAGCTGTACGAAACTTCCAGAATATATGCAAACTATATTGAATCAGGGTGGATTGATTGCGTCATTGAATAAGGAGGAAGCTTAGTTATGGGAATGACAATCGCAGAAAAAATAATTGCAGCTGCAGCAAATGTAGATCAGGTTAAACCAGGGGATATTCATACAATCAATTTGGATCGTATGATGAGTAATGATGGGACAACGCATTTAACCATTGATATGTATCATACACAGTTGAAATATCCTCAAATTGCAGACCCTAAGAAAATGGTATTTATTATCGATCACAACATCCCTTCTGATAGTCCCAAAACGGCAGCATCTCATAAAAAAATGAGAGATTTTGCAAGAGAAAATAAAATTGATTTTTATGAAGGAACAGGTATTTGCCATCAGATTATGATGGAAAACTATGTATGTCCAGGAGAGATGATTTTTGGTGCTGATAGCCACACTTGTACTTACGGCGCTTTGGGTGCTTTTGGTACAGGAGTTGGATGTACTGATTTGTTATATGGCATGGTAACTGGTCAATCATGGGTACTTGTGCCTGAAACAATACGATTTGAATTAATAGGAAAGTTAAAGGATGGTGTTTATCCAAGGGATTTGATGCTTACAATCATTGGAGCAGTTGGAGCGAACGGATGTAATTATCAAGTTATGGAATTTTGCGGTGAAGGCACAAAAACATTAAGCGTAGATGATCGAATGGTGCTTTGTAATCTAGCCGTAGAGGCTGGTGCAAAAACAGCTATTTTTGAAGCAGATGAAATTGCATTAGCTTACTTGGAAGCTCGTGGCAGAAAACCTAAAGCTGTATACAAAAGCGATTTAGATGCAACCTATATAAATTCATTTACCTTTGACTTAGGCGAAGTGGAACCTGTGGTAGCAAGACCTGATTTTGTGGATGATGTTGTTTTAGCAAAAGAAGTGATAGGAGTTCGTATTGATGAAGCGTTCCTTGGATCTTGCAATAATGGTAGAATTGATGATTTACGTGTAGGAGCTGAATTATTAAAAGGGAAAAAAGTAGCTGAACATGTACGGTTTTTGGTTGTTCCAGCAAGTCGTGAAGTATATCTACAAGCATTGGAAGAAGGAATTCTACAAACATTTATGGATAGTGGCGCTATTGTAATGAATCCAAACTGTAGTGTTTGCTGGGGAAGCTGTCAGGGTGTAATTGGAGAAAACGAGGTGTTGATCAGTACTGGAACTAGAAATTTCAAAGGGAGATCAGGTCATCCAAGCTCTAAGGTGTATCTTGCTTCATCAGCAACTGTTACTGCATCGGCAATCAGAGGAGAAATTATCACAGCTGATATGCTTTAATCTATATTTTTTGTGGAAAAACTAGGAAGAGAAAGTGAGAGAACTATGACAAAATTTGATGCAAAAGTATGGGTGTTAGGAGATGATATCGATACAGATATTATTATACCAACGGAGTACTTAGCTTTAAAAACCATTGAAGATATGAAACAATATGCTTTTTCACCACTGCGAGAAGAATTAGCAAGACAGATCAAACCAGGGGATATAATTGTAGCAGGGAAAAATTTTGGATGTGGATCTTCTAGAGAACAAGCACCTGAAATTATTAAAGCATTAGGTGTTTCTTGTGTAATTGCAAAATCATTTGCCAGAATTTTCTTTCGTAACTCCATTAATAATGGGTTGCTTTTAATGGAACAAGCAGATCTTTATGATGTGATACAAGAGGGAGAACATCTTACAGTGACCGTAAACGAAGGAGCTGAATACAAGGGAAAAACATATCCTCTTGTTGCACTACCAGAGAATTTAATGGATATTATCAATGCGGGTGGATTAGTAAAAGCTATGAGGAAACTAAATGGATTAGAGGAAGAGGAGACATCATAATGGGACAGACGATGATTGAAAAAGTCATTGCCCACAATATAGGCAAAGACAGTGTAAAAGCAGGAGAAATTGTAACTGTAAAAGCAGATTATGTTATGATTCATGATATTTTTATTCCATTTGTAGCAGATAAATTTGAAGAGATGGGCTTTTCAAAATTATGGGATCCTGAAAAAGTTGTATTGATTTATGATCATCTTGTACCAGCGAGCCAATTAGATGATACAAGACATTTTCAAGTAGGAGATGCATTTGCAAAAAAATATGGTATGAAGCATGTTCATAGGAGTGATGGAATTTGTCATCAATTGATGACAGAGGCAGGCTATGTAAAACCAGGCCATGTTGTATTTGGAACAGATAGCCATACTACAACATATGGTTGCGTTGGTGCTTTTTCTTCAGGAATTGGATATACAGAAATGGCGAGCATACTTGGTACAGGGACGATGTGGGTAAAGGTGCCAGAGACGATTAAAGTGGTTATTAACGGAAAAATGCCAAAAGGTGTAATGTCAAAAGATATTATTTTGAAACTAATTGGCGATCTTGGAGCAGATGGAGCAACTTATCAGGCATTAGAGTTTTCTGGTACAGCTGTGGAAGCGATGAGTATATCCTCTCGTATGACAATTGCAAATATGGCAATTGAAGCAGGGGCAAAATGTGCACTATTTTTACCAGATGAAAAAACAGCCAGCTATTGTGAAATTTCATTGGATGAATTTCAGTCGAATATGGCGGCAGATAAAGATGCATCTTATGAGAGAGTAATTACTTACGATGCACAAGATTTAGTACCTGTGCTTGCATGTCCTTCTCAGGTTGATTTGATTAAACCAGTATCAGAACGAACCGGAGTAGAAATTGATCAGGTATTTATCGGATCTTGTACCAATGGTCGATTAGAAGACCTTGAAGTAGCTGCTGAGATTTTAAAAGGCAAGAAAATTTCTCCATTCGTAAAATTGATTGTAACACCTGCTAGCAGAAAGGTATATCAAGAAGCGATAGAATCTGGAGCAATAAAAGCATTAGCGGAAGCAGGAGCAATGATAACACATCCAGGATGTGGTCTTTGCTGTGGACGTGCAGGTGGAATATTAAGTGATGGAGAACGTGTAGTAGCCACAAATAATCGAAATTTTCTAGGAAGAATGGGAACTTCCAAAGTTGAGATTTATCTTGCATCACCAGCAACTGCTGCAGCATGTGCCCTTGAAGGGAAAATATGTAGTCAAATAGACATATAAATATTAACAAAAAAGAAATATTTGCTTAATATTTGTGTATCGAAAATTAATAAAAAACCAATCAACTCAGAACGAGATATTGATGGTTTCAAACAAAATAGAGTGTTTGTTAAAAAAACAGAAGGTAACAATTGACAAAAATGGATATGAGTTATTGACATTAATGGGTTTTTCCTACTATAATAACGTGCGAAGCTAAAAAAATAATGCAATTTTAGGAATAATCCCCCACTTTCGTGGAAATATGATCGAAAAAATGGGAATTGCAATACAGTGTTAAAGAAAGAGGATGGTATGTTTACATTTCAAACAGTCCTTTCTTCCATTGTTCATTTGATGCATTGCTTTACGATTACATTAGTAAAAAAAATGGATTGTATCGTGGCAAGTATAATTGTAGGTATCCTAGTATTATGTATAATGTTTTTCACATCAACTGCATTTAGTGGAGATGGAAAACATATCATAACGCCAGAACCGATGAAAGAATCATTTGAACAAGTTCAGTGGAAAGAGGATATTGTACAAAACGCTACCTTACTTACAGATTCTCCTATGGACTTACAAGTCGCTAGGGTAAAACTAATACATGATGCACAGTTATGCGTAGGCGAATCCATAGAAAAACATATGGAACTAGCCAAAGAAGTTAGAATCGAAAAGCAACAGATCATACAAAGCAATAAGGAAATGATCCATGAGCTAGAAGTAAAAAAGCAAAGCACTGCTTTGCAAATTGGATACACACAAGAGGATTATGAAGTACTAAAAAGAATCGTACAAGCAGAATCAGGAGGGTGTGATATTCACGGAAGAATATTGACTGCTAATGTGATTTTGAACCGAGTCAGAAGCAGTGAATTTCCAAATGACATTACATCGGTGGTTTTTCAAGAACAACAATTTTCCCCAATATCAGATGGAGCTTTTTTTGAAGTAGAAGTTACAGAAGCTACAATAGAAGCAGTAGATCGTGCACTTGCAGGCGAAGACTACTCTCAAGGAGCAATGTATTTTATGAACCGTGAGTTGTCACATGAAAAACATATCAAATGGTTTGATAACCGATTAACGTACTTATTTGAACATGACCAACATGAATATTTTAAATAATAGAAACATGTTAAGAGATGAGTGTCCTTCTATTATTTAAAAAATTATAGATAAAACATTTAGCATAAAACATATGGTACTGTTTGTTGAATAATAAAATTCAATGAATTGTACCATATGTTTTTTTTGTTTGAATAAATAATAGATGATATAAAGGTACTCATAAGTACTAATTTTTCTAGTGTTATATTTAGACTAAAAAAATAACGGAAATAAATATAAACATAAAATTTATTGGATAAAAACAAATACATAGTAATGTCTGCAAATTGATCTGTTTGAATACACCAATTAAATTAATTTATATATTTAAATAAATAAATAAGATAAATTCAAAATATAACCAATATTGGCAGATACAAAAAATAAATAAACTATAAACATATAAATGTCATATAAATTGAAGATTAATTTTACATAATTCAAAAAAAATATAAAGTTTGCGAATAATAAAAATAAATTGTATTTTTTAACAACATCATGTAATCTAGGGTGCGTTCTGCACTAGTTGCTTAAAAATCAGTCAATTTTATAAAAAAACCATTAACTGCTCTGTGATAAAGGGAGATAGTGGTAAAGTATAAAAATTGAGAATAAAACAGAGGAAGAACGCTTGTGTACATAAATACTGTTGGAGGTGAGCACTTACAAAGAATACTAGATGATTACACAATGCTTAGAAGATTATGTGTTTAAGCAACTGAAAGTTAACTAGAATTATTATTATGTTACCTTGTTAATGTAATAAGGACAGTCGGGAGGAGAATTAAGTAAATGCAATCAAGGAAAATGTTTTATAGGCGATGGTTAGCATGGATGTTAGTATTTGGATTTGTGGTTCAAAGCATCAATCCATTATCATTGAAAGCAAGTGAAGGAACATTCAATAACGATGCTATAGTTGGTAATTTTGAATCCAAACTATTAAATGAGGAAGAAGTGGTTTCCCTTAACTTGGATATACCCAATGATAGAATATTGAAATATGTAGTACAACCAGATGGAACGGTTGTGAATCGTGAAGAAATTGAATTTAATGCAACCGAAAATACGACATTAGAATTCAAAGTGTTTTATGAAACCAAAGAAATATATGAGGATGGTGCATCTGAGAATAATGCATCAGAAAGTGACGCATCAAAGAGTGATGCATCAAAAAGCAATGGTACTCTTTTGGGAGAGGTGATTCTAGAAAATGATTTGCCAGCAGAAGAATTCACATTGGTTGATGATTCTTTGGATTATGTTACATTGACATACAATACAACGCGTTTAGATGATATAAATACAGAACTCTTTTTTATGCCTATTTATGAAACTGAGACACAAGTAGTACTAGGAGAGTCATTGGTTGTAAATACAAGTGCAAATAAAGGAATCGAAATCTTAGGAATTACACTTCCAGATGGAACTTATGTAGAAGGCAATAGTACATCATATGAACTAGATACCTTATTAAATGAATTTGAAGTACAAGTACATTATTTAAAAGATGGGAAAGAACAGATTGCCTATTATAATGAAAAAATAATTACCCCTTCAAAAGAAGATATGAGTTTCTTAGATTTACCTAGATCGGTAACAGGTGATGGTTCTATAGGAAATCCATTTAAAATGATGGTAGGAGAAACAATCACGATAACCCCTCCAACGCTAGAAGAGGCAAGAGCAGAAACTAGCAGAGTTATTGAAGGTTTTTACTGGAGATTTTTAGATGATGATTATCAGGTTGGCGCAATCACTCATACAGGGGTCGAATCATATCAAAAAGGAGATCCATCGTCGAATCAAATTTTAGCAACTGCAGAAGGAAAAGCAAAGTTGAGAACTTTGTATGGTGATGAAGATATGAATAATAATAGATTCGCTCATACTAAGGACTATTATTTTGAAGTTTCAGATTACATTGATTTAGCTGAAGAAATTGAGTTACCTGAGGGGGAAGTGGCTCCAGGTGAGGTTGTAATTGATAAACGGGCAGAATGGACAGATTTAGATCAATATGAAGCAATGATTACATTTGATACAGAAGGTACTCCAAAGCTAGTAGGATCTGATATCATTGTTGTACTAGACAAATCCCAAAGTATGGAGGGGAATGGTCGTTGGGAACCAGCCAAAGATGCTGTGGAAGCAATTACAAGTAATTTACTAGGGAATGGTAACGTAAATCAAAACAGAATGGCTTTGGTTCAGTTCTCAATAAATGATGTTATAAGTGGCTGTATTAATTTTAAAACAGATACAACACCAATTATTAATGCATTACATAGTACAATTCCCAGTGGTACGACATGCTATACGGATGCGTTAGAAAAAGCATTAGAGTATGCAACTGCTAATACAGATGGGAGACCACTATACGTTATATTTGTAACAGATGGATTACCAGATAGTATTGATAACGAAGCATATAATGGATTGGTTCAGGCAAAGCAATTGATGGAAGATTTCAATGCTACCATTTATTCCATAGGAATTCAAACAGGAAGTGAGGAACCAACACCGTCGTTTGAAAATATTACATCTGTAGATGAATTTGGAAATTACTTATATACCCATGTAAGCAATATTAGTGATTTGGATGGAGTGTTACAAAGTATTGCTTCAGAAATTAAAGTAGCAGGAACATCAGCAGTAATTACAGATATTGTATCAGAAGAGTTTCAGGTTATTTTGCCACTTCCACAGGGAATGACAGTAACGGATAATCTAGATGGAACACAAACAGTTATAATCGAAGTTGGAAATATTACTGAGTCAGAAAAATCTTTTCAAATTCCGATTCAATTAAAAGAAGAATATCGAACAGAAGAACTTACACTTGAAACAAATGATTATGCATCGCTAGATTATGTAGATGTAAATGGAAACGAAGCAAGTAAAAATCCAGAAAGCCCACAACTAAGTATTGGGCAAGGGAGTATTAAAATTAAATATTTATTAGTAGATGAGAATGGGAAATATTTGACTGCAGATGGTATATTGACAGAAGATGAAGCATTTGCAAAGTTGATTTCTACAGTAGATTATATTCAGGATGGAAGTGCAAAGCTGCCATTTGGTGGAGCTCATGAAATTACATATACGGTAGGACTACAATCGATTCCAGAGGGGTATGTATTTTTTGAAGATCAAAATCCTACACAAGAAGTAATTATAACAATCATGAATCCGGATCAAATCGTCTATTTTAAGGTTATGGAAAAAACAATTCCAGAACATATTATTACAGTGGTAAGCAATGCAGGTGGAGTGGTTACACATCCAAGTATGGATAGTAATCAAGTAATGATTCAAGATGGAGAGACGACTACATTTCAAATATCAGCACAAAAAGGTTATCAAATTAAGTCAGCTACGTTAGACGGTATTGATATTACAAAGCAAATTGGCGAAGATGGAAGTTATCTAACCCCTTTGATTATAAAAGATCAAGAATTAAACATTGAATTTGAACTTATAAATTATGAGATTCACTATGAACTTGATGGTGGAATTAATGGAAGTGGAAATCCATCCACCTATACGGTAATACAATCCGTGTCTCTTAATGAGCCAACGAAAGAAAATCATTTGTTTCTAGGTTGGAAAGAAGTAATGTCAGATGAACCGACAAAAGAGATGGGAATCAAAGTAGGTAGTACAGGAAATAAAACGTTTATTGCCGTTTGGAGTAAAACTACACTTGCAGTAGAACTAGCTGCAGAAGGAGACAATGTTACAAAAACATATAATCGTATGGAGCAATCTCTTTCAGATGATGATTTTGTGGTAAGTGGCATAGAATCCAAAGACATTGTAACGTTGACAGTAAGCGAAACAATGGAAGGAACCTATAAAGAAGTATCTAGTATTTATGCGACCAATGTTTCAACAACAACATTTTATGTAAAAGCAAGTGCAGATGGATATGAAGATGTAATTGCTGGGCCGTATACATTTCGTATTATTCCAATAGAAGTTACTATTTCTGTGGGAGATATAACAATCAATTATGGAGAAGCACTTCCAACAGAGTTTGTGATTGATGAAAGTCAAGTGTTAGTTGGTGATGATTTACTTGTAAATGCAAAAATGGAAGGTGTTGCAAATTCCTTATCTGTAGATGAGTATATAGATGCAATTAAGTTGACATATGATACGACGAATACCAATTATAAGGTAACATTAGAACATGGAACGTTGACAATAGTAAAGTCTTCAGATATGAAAGCAGTAGCAAGTCCAGTCGTGAAAACCTATGATAAAAATCAATATGGGATTGAGGTTGTTGTTAGTGGAATCGATGG
>CAYJKD010000110.1:0-9003 GCA_964370595.1 uncultured Lachnospiraceae bacterium | reverse complement strand
AGAGTATGACAGTTACTGCTGTAATTTTGAATGGATGGAACCCTAATACACCGCAACTTATCTACCCTGGAGTTACTCAACAGCCAACAAATAAAGCACTTTATTATGGGTTTAACACATCAACAAAAGAAGGGTATGAAACAGTAAAAGCGGTAGCCTCCTTTTTGGCGGAGCGATATAGTAGCTTGAGATCTCCTTATGGCAAGGTGTCTAATTGGGTAATTGGAAATGAGATTAACAATCAATTATGGAACTATATGGGGGATATGAGTGTTGAAAAATATGTGGAAGAATTTGAACGTAGTTTCCGTGTGTTTTATACAGCGATTAAAAGTGTTAATGCAAATGATAAGATTTACTTTTCAACTGACTATAACTGGGTAAATGAAGCCAATGGTGTAAATAAGTACAATGCAAAGGATATTATTGATTTATTTAATCAGCGTGTTATAGCAGGTGGAAATATTGATTGGGGATTAGCTTATCACCCATATTCAATTCCCCTTACAGAACCTGAATTTTGGGATGATACACAAACTGGATTAATAAAAACGGATGCTAGCTCTCCAGTAATTAACTTGATTAACTTAAATGTATTAACCGATTACCTCCAGCAAGGGCACTTTTTAGATAGTAATGGAGCAGTAAGAAGTGTAATTCTATCAGAACAAGGTTTTACTTCTCATAGTGCTACAAGAGGTGTTGATCATGACTTACAAGCAGCAGCAATTGCCTATGCTTACTATATTGCAGATAGCAATTCACATATTGATGCTTTTATTATGAGTCGTCAATTAGATGCAGCACCTGAGGTAAATGCTTCTTTGAATTTTGGCCTTTGGTACAATGATATGTCAACTCCAGAGCTTCCAGTTCGAACACATCGAAAGAAAGCCTGGACAATTTATAAATACATTGATGTTAAATCAGAGACATTAGAGGTAACAGAGTTTGCAAAAGATATTATTGGAATTGAAAAATGGAGTGATGTAATTCCGAATTTTAAATGGAGCTACTTGGAATAAGGATTAGGTCATTCTTTTGAAGTGATAATTACTACAACTTTATTGGGTAAACAGGTGATGAGTTGTCCAGTTTGTGTGATTCTTCCTTGGTGTACACAAAGTTTATCAGGACAATTTGCATCTGTAATGGATACCATTCCATTGTTTATGACTAATTGGTTGGTACCACCAGTACCATTATCGACGAAAAATGAATGGTTAGAAGAAAGATCAAATTGATGTGTAACACTACCATTAATATGAACCTCTACAAATGAGCTTGTCTGGGAATTAAAATACCTATTGATAAAAAGGCCGATGATTGCAAAAAGGAGAATAACTCCAATCAATCTTAGGTCTTTTTTTGTTATCATAAAATTTTTATTATTTTTCATAGCAAAACCTTCCTTTGTTTGGTATAATCAATAGAAGAATAACCGATGAAAGGTATTCTGTCAACTAGGAGGAAGGATGAAAAAGAAAAGTCAATCCATCGCACTGTATGGAATATTAATAGCACTTGGTTTGCTTTTTAGCTATATTGAGCGAATGATTCCAATTCCAATTCCTATTCCAGGTGTGAAACTTGGGTTAGCAAACTTAATAACAGTAATCGGTCTCTACACCATAGGTATAAAAGGTACAATAGTGGTTTCACTTGTACGAATTATTGTGGTGGGATTTACATTTAGTAATCTATTTAGTATGATTTATGGAACGGGCGGTTGGCTTTTAAGCATAACCGCTATGATATTGTGCTTACATTGTATGGGGATAAGCTGTATTGGTGTTAGTGTTATAGGAGGGATTTTCCATAATGTAGGGCAGATTGTTATTGCTATCTGGGTTACACAAACACCTGAAGTTATTACCTATTTACCATTTCTTTTGATTTCTGGAGTTGTTGCAGGAAGTGTGATTGGTATGTTAGGTGGAAACATAGTAGTAAGATTAAAAAAAGGAATACAAGTTTAGCGAGGAGATATTTATGAAATTAAATAATTTTTCAAACATGTGTCATGAGCAGATACTAGAGGCTGCCAATAATAACAAAACCCCATTTTATTTATATGACGAGGCTTTGATTCAAGAGAGATGTACAATGGTAAAGTCAATGCCGAATGCATTTGGTTTAAAGGTACGATATGCCATGAAAGCAAATAGCACAAAAGCTATTTTAAACGTAATTCATGGACAAGGTTTGTGCATAGATGCAAGTTCATTGAATGAAGTGAAACGTGCAAAAATGGCAGGAATCCCATTAAAAGATATTGTTTTAACAACTCAAGAAGTACCGATGCTAGAGGAACGGAGTGATTTAGAATCATTTATTTTAGAAGGACTAAAGTACAATGTGTGTTCTTTGCGACAATTTAATGAGATAAAAGAATTTGCAAAGAATAATAGAATAGAATTATCTGTTCGCGTTCATCCAGGGGTAGGAGCAGGAGAATCTGCAACGAGAAATACAGGAGATAACTACTCTTGCTTTGGTGTTCATCTTTCAGATCTTCCTACTTTATTAGATGAAGCTAAATCTTTTGATGTTATCTTTTCACAAGTACACATCCATATTGGATCAGGTGGAGATCCAATAAAATGGAGGGAAAACATTGATTTAGAATTGTCAATTATTGAAAATTATTTTGATGAAAATATAAAAACAGTTAGTTTTGGTGGTGGATTAAAAGAAGCGAGAATGCCAGGAGAGACAATGGCAGATATAGAATCCTTAGGTATATATGCAAAAGAAAAAATTACTGAATTCTACGAAAAAACTGGCATGAAGCTTGAAATGGAAATAGAGCCAGGAACATTTATCGTTGCAAATGCTGGTTATTGTGTGACAGAAGTAATGGATAAAAAAAGAACTGGCGCAGATGGACTTAACTTTATTATTTTAAATGGTGGGATGGAAGTAAATACGAGACCACTTATGTATGGGTCGAACCATCCGTTTTATGTGATTTCAAAAAATAACAAGGAATTATTATCTTCTGAGTTTGATAAAGAATCTTTGAAAGGCGGCTATGAGGCAGTTTTGGTAGGTAGATGTTGCGAAAGTGGAGATTCTCAGTGCTTAGACGAGCAAGATAATCCTGTTCCAAGAGCGATGAAAGAGCCTCAGATTGGTGATTATATTGCGATTGGTGGTACAGGTGCATATTGTTCTTCTATGACCCCATTTAACTATAACTCACATCAACAAATTGCTGAAATACTTTTCACAAAAGAAATGGAGCAGAAATTAATTCGCAGAAGACAAACAATGGAGCAAATTCTTTGCAATGAAATCTAATAATAATTTTGGAGGAAAATAATGATCAGCATTTGGATAAAACGTTTGGTGGAATATGGTTTGGATACTGGGTTGTTAACAGAAATAGATAAAAACTATGCTACAAACCAAATCTTAGGTGCGCTGTGTCTTGATGGATATGAAGAATTCATTGAGGAAGAGCATGCGTATTCTTTAGAGGAAATTTTAAAAGAAATTTTAGATGATGCATGTAGCCGAGGGGTTATTGAAGATAGTATTGGGGAAAGAGATTTACTGGATACAAAAGTAATGAATTGTCTAATGCCAAGACCATCCGAAATCAGTAGTGAATTTTGGAACCTCTATAAAAATCAAGGAAAAAAACAAGCTACAGATTATTATTATAAATTGAGTCAAGATTCCGATTATATTAGACGATATCGAATAGAAAAAGATAAAAAATGGGTAGCTGATACAGCATTTGGAGCGATTGATATCACAATTAACCTATCAAAACCAGAAAAGGACCCAAAGGCAATTGCAGCTGCGAAAAATGCAGTACAAACAGGGTATCCAAAATGCTTACTGTGTACAGAAAACGAAGGCTATTTTGGAAGAATAGATCATCCAGCAAGAAATAACCATCGTGTAATTCCGATTACAATAAATGAAACACCATGGGGATTTCAATACTCTCCATATGTCTATTATAATGAACATTGCATCGTGTTTAGCGGAACACATACACCAATGAGAGTAGAAAGAAGCACTTTTGTAAAATTGTTTGATTTCGTAAAACTGTTTCCTCATTATTTTTTAGGGTCAAATGCAGATTTGCCAATCGTTGGTGGGTCAATTCTTAGTCATGACCATTTTCAAGGTGGGAATTACACATTTGCTATGGCAAAGGCACCGATGGAACAAACATTTACGATTAAAGGATTTGAAGAAGTAGAAGCTGGAATTGTAAATTGGCCAATGTCAGTAATTCGTATTCGCCATAAAGATTCTCAACAATTAGTTGACTTAGGGGAACATATACTTAATTTGTGGAGAGGGTATAGTGATGAAGAAGCATTTGTCTTTGCAAGTACCAACGGAGAACCTCATAACACAATTACCCCAATTGCTAGAATGGTAGGAGATCAATTTGAACTAGATTTAGTACTTCGTAATAATATTACAACAGAAGAATCACCAATGGGGGTTTATCATCCAAGAAAAGAACTACACCACATTAAGAAAGAAAATATCGGTTTGATTGAAGTGATGGGGCTTGCAGTACTTCCAGCACGTTTGAAAACAGAGATGGAAATTTTAGCAGATTATCTAGTGAGTGGAAAAGATGTGAGTAGTCACGAGGAAATTGAAAAGCATAATGTATGGGCACAAGAAATTCAAAAGAAACATACCATTACAAAAGAAAATGTTAGCCAAATCTTAGAAGAAGAAATTGGTAATGTTTTTGTTGAGGTTTTAGAAGATGCAGGAGTTTATAAATGTGATGAATCAGGTCGTAAATATTTTACTAGATTTATACAAAAAATTAATGAATCGATTTTTTGGAATTGGAAAAGATGATAGAAAATACCTTAGAGAATTATCATAGGCAGTACGATATCTATCATACATATGAAGGTATCAATAATTTGAAAACCATCAATGATCATGCTGGGATAGACCCAGTAGTTGTAGATGCAGAAATTATGGAGTTGTTATTATTTTCCAAAGAAATGTATGAAAAAACCAATGGAAAAACAAATATTGCAATGGGAAGTGTACTAGCTCTTTGGAGTGAATATAAGGAAATAGGTCAGACACCTCCATGGGAAAAATTAATGGAAGCTAGTAACTATGTTAACATTGATCAATTGGTTTTAAATGAAGAAGAAAATACGGTTTATCTTGAAAGTGACAAAATGCGTTTGGATGTAGGTGCAGTTGCAAAAGGGTTTGCAGTAGAAAAAATAGGAATGTTGTTAGAAGAACAAGGGATAGAGCATGCATTGATTTCAGCAGGTGGTAATGTGAAAACCATTGGTACCAAACCAGATGGAAGTGAGTGGAAAATTGGAATACAAAATCCAGATTTGCAATCAGAAAATCCATATGTAAAGGTAGTTAGCAGCAAAGATAACTGTTTGATTACAAGCGGAATTTATCAACGTTTTTTTGAAGTAGAAGGGGTGCGATATCATCATATTATCGATCCAGATAGACTGATACCAGCAAAAGGATATCAGTCTATTAGTGTCATATATCCAGATTCTGGGGTTGCAGATTCATTTTCTACTGCACTTTTTAATATGAGCGTAGAAGATGGAATGAAAATTGTAGAAAAAGTAGAAGGAATGGAAGTGTATTGGATTTTAGAGGATGGAACTTATGCAGAAACTTCAGGATTTTCTGCATATAGTATGGAATAAAAGAGGTGTTTAGTAAAATGGAGCATAAATCGAAATCATTAAAAAGTAGTGGGATGTTACTACTTGCGGCCTTTGTTTGGGGTGTTGCTTTTGTAGCACAAAGCGAAGGGATGAAACATGTAGGCGCATTTACATTTATTGCAGTAAGATTCTTTATAGGAGGAATTGTTCTAATTCCTCTGGTATTATGGAGAAAAAAAGAAAATGAAAAGAAAAAAACAAAGTTAAAAACTATTTTACTAGGAGGTATTTGTTGCGGTGTTTTTCTTTTTTTGGGAAGTACATTACAACAATACGGAATGCTTTGGACTACGGTAGGAAAAGCTGGATTTATTACTTCCTTGTATATTATTATTGTTCCGTTATTAGGATTGCTTTTAGGAAAAAAAGTAGGATTAAACTTGTGGATAAGCGTTATCCTTGCTGCAATGGGGATGTATCTCTTATGTATAACTGAAAATTTTCAAATGTCTACAGGGGATTTTCTAGTACTTATTTGTGCATTTGCATTCTCTTTTCATATTTTAGTTATTGATTATTTTTCAGACAAAGTGGATGGTGTTTTGCTATCATGTATTCAATTTTTCGTTGTAGCCATTCTAGGTAGTATTGGTATGTTTCTGTTTGAAGAACCTAGAGTAGAACAAATTTTCGCAGCAAGTATGCCAATTCTTTACGCAGGGGTTATGTCTAGTGGAGTAGGTTATACATTGCAAATTTTAGCGCAAAAAAATGTGGAACCTACCATAGCAGCACTGATTATGAGTATGGAGTCTGTTTTTGCAATGTTAGCAGGTTGGTTGCTATTAGGCGAAATCATGTCGACGAAAGAATTTATAGGTTGCTTCCTTGTATTTATAGGAATTATTTTGGCACAGTTACCAGAAAAAAGAAAAAAACGGATTATATTAGAAAATTAATTATTAAAACCTCGAAGAAGCATTTGTCTCCGAGGTTTTAATAATTTTATTTGTTGTTTTCTAACTCTGCTAATTTCATGGCACGCACTTTTAGTGGTAGTCCAAATAATGTAATAAATCCTTCAGCATCTTGATGATCATAAAGCTCTCCAGTAGTAAATGATGCAAGCGATTCGCTGTATAGAGAATATGGAGATGTAGTTCCTGCTTTAATGATGTTACCTTTATATAACTTGAATTTTACTTCACCAGTAACACATTCCTGTGTGGAGGTAATAAATGCTTGAATTGCTTCACGAAGAGGAGTAAACCATTTCCCTTCATATACGATTTGAGCAAATTTATTACCCATATCTTTTTTTACTTCCATAGTAGCACGGTCAAGAACTAATTCTTCTAATTGTTGGTGCGCTTCCATTAGTATTGTTCCACCTGGTGTTTCATATACACCACGAGACTTCATTCCAACTACACGGTTTTCAACAATATCAACAATTCCGATTCCATGCTTACCGCCAAGCTCATTTAATGTTGTGATAATATCAGAAACCTTCATTTCTTTTCCATTAACAGAAGTTGGAATTCCTTTTTCAAATGTCATAGTTACATATTCGCCCTCGTTTGGTGCTTTTTCTGGGCTAACACCTAATACAAGTAAGTGGTCATAGTTTGGCTCACATGCAGGATCTTCTAACTCAAGACCTTC
This sequence comes from uncultured Lachnospiraceae bacterium, assembly GCA_964370595.1. GTDB lineage: Bacteria > Bacillota > Clostridia > Lachnospirales > Lachnospiraceae > Brotaphodocola. The sequence goes on along the minus strand of CAYJKD010000110.1, from coordinate 1,687 downwards.
ATGGCTGATGTGCCATAGATTTCGGTCACGGCTATAGCTTGTACTAGCAGAGAATGGAAGATCAATTCCATGTTGCTTACAATATTCAATTTCATCTTCACGAGACTGCATAGTCCAGATATCTGTCATACGCCAAGGTGCAATGATTTTTAAATCTGGAGCAAGTGCTTTAATTCCAAGTTCAAAGCGGATTTGATCATTTCCTTTTCCAGTTGCTCCGTGGCAGATTGCAGTAGCACCTTCTTTGCGAGCCAACTCTACTAAACATTTTGCAATTGCAGGGCGAGCCATAGATGTTCCAAGTAAATATTTATTTTCATACACAGAATTTGCTTGTACACATGGAACAATATAGTTATCACTAAAATCATCGATTAAATTTGCAATGTGTAACTTTGTTGCACCAGATAATTTTGCTCGTTCTTCTAATCCATCTAATTCATCACCTTGACCACAATCGATACAACAGCAGACAACATCATAGTCGAAATTTTCTTTTAACCAAGGGATAATAGCAGTGGTATCAAGACCGCCGGAATATGCGAGTATTACTTTTTCTTTCATTTTTATTTCCTCCAAATTGGTATGATTGTTTTTATGTTTATAAATATACAACAAAAAACAAGAAAAAGCAAGTATGTTTTATTTAATATTCAAATATATGCATAAAAATGCATTTATATGCATATGAGAAAAATATATTTTGTTATGAATAGGATATGTTGTGGGTATGAAATGGTTTTTTTTGGCTATATATTTGTTCTTTTGTAGAAAAAAATTGATATTTTTTGGAGATTATGATATAATACAATGAAAAATAATAGTGTGGAAAAATGGTTGTAAAAAAATAATTTATGACTTGTGATGGGAAAGAATTTGTATTTCGTATTAATATAAGTCCTACATATAAACTTATGTAAGGTCTTAGTGGTTAGAAAGGAGTAGATTTAATGGATATAATGGCTATATATGGATATATTAATAATGCTCTAGTCTACTTAGAGCAACTAAATTTATTATCTATTTTGCTGAGGATGCTATTGGCTATATTCTGCGGTGGGTTACTTGGACTTGAGCGAGGGCGTGCGCATCAAGCAGCAGGAATGCGTACTTATATGCTTGTGTGTATGGGAGCAGCAATTGTTATGATTACTGGACAATATAGTTATGAATATTTTGGTACAGGAGATCCTGTTCGATTAGGAGCACAGGTTGTTAGTGGAATCGGTTTTTTAGGAGCTGGAAGTATTATTATTTCGGGGAAAACTAGAATTAGAGGATTGACAACCGCAGCAGGGCTTTGGACAGCAGCTTGTATTGGATTGTGTATAGGAATTGGTTTTTTTGAAGGTGGAATTATTGCTACAATCTTAGTAAATCTTATTATGACGCATTTTAAGCGATTAGAATATCGGTTAATGTTAAATGAAGTGTGGTTTACAGTTTATATGGAAATAGACAAGGATATTACGGTTGCAGAATTATCAAAAAAACTAATTCATTATGGACTTGAAATTGGTGAAATGCATGTAGATAAGAGAAAAAAAGGATTTCAAAAACTAATCATTGATTTGAAGAACACACACCATATTGGAAGAGAAGAAATTATTGAAAATATTCAAAATTTACCTGGTGTTCATTTTGCAAAGTTTACTTCTTAAGGAAAAAAGTGTTATATTTGATGCTC
>CAYJKD010000109.1:3646-9108 GCA_964370595.1 uncultured Lachnospiraceae bacterium | reverse complement strand
AATGTCTATACGGACGGATTTAATGAAATGTTACCATTAAGTCCGTCCGTTCGATGCTTGCAGCAGATGGTGGACGATATATGAACATTCTTTCCTTTACTGGAACAATAAAATAATGATGATTACATATCTTCAATTTAATATAACTAGCAAAAAAGACTCAAACCACTATTTCGTTTGAGTCTTTTTAATCATTTTATATTTAGTTATTCTACAATCGTTTCACTAATGGTTGGGTGGGGGAATACCGTCTCTTCTACTTGTTCTAATGTTAACCCTTGATTGATTGCAAGTGTTAAACCACCAATCATTTCACCTGCATGAGTACACATAAGAATTGCTCCTAATAATCGTTCTGTCTCTTTCTCGACAATTAACTTTACAAATCCTCGTTCCGCTTCTTCAATAAGGGAACGTCCATTTGCTGATGTTAACTTTTTAACTGTAGTTATGGCTATCCCTTTTTCTTTCGCTTCCTCTACAGATAATCCAACTGTTGCTATTTCAGGTTCCGTAAATACACATGCAGGTATTTGTTTTGTGTTTTTCTCACTGGATTCTCCAAACATACCATTTACAGCATTGATTCCTTGCGCCTCTGCTACATGAGCAAGTTGTAATCCGCCAAGAACAATATCTCCGATTGCATAGATACCCTTTATTGCTGTCTCATAATTTTCATCGACAGGAATAAAACCTCGGCTCATATTTAACATGAAACCTTCTGAAATAACTCCTTCTGTATTTGCTGTTCGACCAATACAGACAAGCACTTTATCTGATATAACCTGTAAGCATTCCTCATTTTTCCCTGCATAGTTACAGATGATTCCATATTCAGATTGTTCAAAGGAAGATACCATTGCATTTGTAATCACTGATATCCCTTGCTTTTTATAATTCATTGCTAAACTTTGTCCAATTTCTCGATCTAAATTTGGCAGAAGCCTAGACATTCCCTCTAAAATTGTAACCTTACATCCAAGTCGATGATAGATTTGTGCAATTTCTACACCAATCACACCACCGCCAATAATTGTTAGGTTTTTTACATCAACAGGATTTTCCAAAAAATATTCTACTGTATGAATTCCATCGATATCAATTCCCTGAATTAGTGGAATAAGTGATTTACTCCCCATAGCTAGGAGAATTTTTTCCGCTTGATATTGTATGCCACCAGCTTCAACAACGGATTGGGAGACTACCTTTGCTTCCTCGTTGATAAGAACAATTTTGTGTTTTTGTAATAAACCATCAATTCCCTCTCGAAGAGTTGATACGACATGTTCCATATTCTCATGTATCTTTTTCATGTCATAAGTCACAGCTTCTGAAGCGATTCCACAGGAATTGCTAGATTTCGCTTCCTGATAGATACGTGTTGTGCGTAACAATGATTTTGTTGGGATACAGCCTCTATTTAAGCAAGTTCCACCTACTTTATCTTTTTCGAACAGTGCAATTTTTTTTCCTAATTTTGCAGCTTGAATTGCTGCCTTGTATCCTCCTGGCCCTGCTCCAATCACAATCAAATCAAATGATTCCATTTGTATAATCTCCTTTTGTATTCTCACATACTATGCTTGAAACGTTAAGATTGGCTTTCTTGCAGCACTTACTTCGTCTGGTCTAGAAATTGGTGTAGTTAGAGGTGCTGCGTGTAGGCTCTCTGGGTCAGTATATGCTTTTTTCAACAAGGATATAATGATTTCACATACGGAATCGATTGTATCCTTAGACTCAGTTTCGGTTGGTTCAAACATCAAAGCTTCATGCACAATTAAAGGAAAATACATCGTAGGTGGATGCATTCCATAATCCATCATAGCTTTTGCAATATCAAGTGCACTTACCCCAGTTTCTTTTTTAATATCTTCTAGTGAAAGTACAAATTCATGCATGCAAATTCCTTCCGTGCCCATTTTACAATGCGGTTCTAACAAGTGCTTCATATAATTAGCATTTAATACTGCTGTTTGTGCTGCTTCTTTAATCCCTTCTCTTCCTAATGTTCTCATGTATGCCAATACTTTTACTACTACAGAAAAATTTCCATAGAATGCTTTTACTCGCCCAATACTACTGCTTGGCTCTTCAAATACATAGGTATCCGATTTTTTTATAGGACGGCTACATGGCAAAAATGGTAATAAGATGCTTTTTGCACCTACAGAACCAGAACCTGGTCCGCCACCGCCATGAGGCGTTGCCATGGTTTTATGCAGATTCAAATGAATTACATCAAATCCCATATCCCCAGGTCGAACAACACCCATCACTGCATTTAAATTTGCTCCATCATAATAATTCAATCCACCTGCATCATGAATGATTTTTGTTATTTCTTGAATATTTTTATCAAAAACCCCTAATGTATTTGGATTTGTTAACATAAGCCCTGCCGTATCTTCTCCTACGACTTCTTTTAGTTTTTCTAAATCAACACACCCATCTTCCGATGAAGGGATGTTGATTACAGTATATCCAGTCATAATCGCCGTTGCAGGATTTGTTCCATGGGCTGAATCGGGCACAATAATTTTAGTACGTTTGAAATCGCCTTTTGATTCGTGGTAAGCCCTAATCATTAAAATTCCTGTAAATTCACCGTGAGCACCTGCAGCAGGTTGGAATGTTACGCCATCCATCCCTGTAATTTCGCATAGCATTTCCTCTGCATTTGCGTATATTTCCATACACCCTTGTACCGTTTCTATTGGTTGAAGTGGGTGTATATTCGCAAATTCTGGTAGTGCAGCGAACTCTTCATGGATTGCTGGATTATATTTCATAGTACAACTACCTAATGGATAAAAACCATCATTAACACCATGTACCTGCTTAGCTAGTTCTTTGTAATGTCTAGAAATATCTATTTCAGCAAGTTCAGGTAATGCTAGTTTTGTTCCTCTTCTTAAATTTTCTGGCAATGATATTGCTGGAACATCACTTGCTGGTAATACAGTGCAATGTTTTCCAGGCACGGATCGTTCAAATACTAGTTTCATACACTGCACACCTCCTTAACGACTGATATAAGCTCATCAATGCTTTCTTTCGTATTTTTTTCTGTCACACACCATAAAATATTCTGTTCGATTGCTAATCCGCCAAGAATACCCTTTTCATCTAGTTTTTCAAACAATTTTTCCACTGGAATTGGACAGCCTGTTAGAAATTCATGAAAGTATTCTCCAGAATTGCATCGCTCAAATCCTTTTATTTTTCCTAATTCTTGTGCAAGGTAATGTGCTTTCTCATAACATTGTTTTGCTACATTTTCTAATCCCTTTGGACCCATTGTCGTCATATAGATAGAAGAAGTGAATGCACAGAGCGCTTGATTGGAACAAATATTACTAGACGCTTTTTCTCGTCGAATATGCTGTTCTCTCGCTTGCATGGTTAATACAAAACAACGCTTTCCATCACGATCTGTCGTTTCTCCAACAATTCGGCCTGGAAGTTTACGTGCCATCGCCGATTTTACTGCCATAAATCCTAGATATGGTCCACCAAAACTCAGTGGTAATCCTAATGGCTGCCCATCTCCTACTGCAATATCTGCTCCACACTCACCAGGTGTTTTAAGGATTGCCGAAGCAATCGGATTGACTCCCATAATAAACTTTGCACCAACTTCATGTGTTGCCTCAACAAGCTTTTCAACCTCTTCTATCAATCCATAATAATTTGGTTGTTGGATATAAACTGCCGCTATTTCTTTTGATAGATCGGTTGTAATTTCCTCTAAATCTGTCAAATTGTCCTTACTACCCGTTACGATACATTCCATACCATTTCCCTTTAAGTATGTTTTAACGGTTTCAATCGTATGTGGATGACTTGTACCTGCAATAATTACCTTATTACGATTTCTCTCTCTACACATCGTCATTGCTTCAGCCGCAGCGGTAGCACCATCATAGACAGAAGCATTTGATACATCCATATCTGTCAAAGCACAAATCATTGTTTGATATTCAAAAATTCCTTGTAAGATTCCCTGACTAATTTCTGCCTGATATGGTGTATAAGCCGTTACAAATTCTTCTTTCGCTGCCATACGTTTCACAACAGACGGGATATAGTGATGATAGGCTCCTGCACCTCGAAAAATCCAACGATATACCTTGTTCTTAGATGCAATTTGTTTTATATAAGTGTCAATTTCAAACTCAGAAATTCCTTCTGGAAGATTCAATTGCTGAAGTAACAAATCTTTTGGCAAATCTGCAAATAATTCATCTACTGATTGATATCCCATTGCGTGAAGCATTTCTAGTCGTTGTTCTAACGTAGACGGTAAATAATTCCCCATCTCATTCCCCCCTATTCGTTTTCACAATATTGTTTGTATTCTTCTTCTGTCATTAGTTCTGCATATTCTGTTACATCGCTGATTTCAACTAACCAAGTACCAAGTGCATCATTGTTAATTATTTCAGGTGAATCTAATACTTCTTCATTTATCATTGAAATCACACCAGTTGCTGGGCTATATAAATCGGAAACTGCTTTTACACTTTCTAAATCTGCAAAGGATTCTTCTAAAACAGCATCATCTCCTTCTTGTGGTAGATTAACAAATACAAGATCCCCTAATTGTGATTGTGCATAATCACTAATTCCAACTCTAATTTTATTTTCGCCTACTTCTTGTACCCATTCATGTGATTTTGTAAATTTTACACTCATTTTCTTACTCCTTTAAATTATATTATTTTTTATAAAATGGTAATTTCACTACTTCAACTTCTATTTTCCGTCCCCTAACTTCTACCATAAGTGATGTTCCCTCTTTTGCAACATCATGATTAACATATCCCATAGCATATGCAGCTCCTAAATACGGACAATGGGTGCCACTTGTCGTATAACCAACCTCAACACCATCTAAATAGATCGTTTCATCGCCTCTTACAATTCCTCTTCCAATTACTTTAAATCCTACTCTAGTAGGTGCATTTGTAGGTGGATTTAAATATGCATCTTTTCCAATAAACGTTTCTTTTTCTGGTTTTATGGCAAAATTTAGATTGGTAGAACAAATATGTATGGTATCACTTAATTCATGTCCATATAGTGGCATTGCCGCTTCCAAGCGTAAGGTATCTCTAGCACCAAGACCACAAGGAATGGCACCTAACTCTAAGAATGCGGACCAAACAGTTGCAGCATCATTCTTTTTCATATATAATTCATAGCCAAATTCTCCCGTGTAACCTGTACGAGATACAAGACATTCTACGTCTGCCACATTCATTGCAGCAGTAAATGTATAATATTTTTGAGGTAATTCCACCATATTGCAAAGCTTTTCTATAAGATCTTTTGTATTTGGTCCCTGAATCGCAATTTGGGCCATTTCATCTGAAATATCTTTACAAGTACACTCTCCTTCTAAATGAGTTTGAATCCAATTAATATCTTTTTCTGTATTTGATGCATTAAGCACA
>CAYJKD010000109.1:0-3636 GCA_964370595.1 uncultured Lachnospiraceae bacterium | reverse complement strand
ACAATTAAATCATCTACCTGACCTCCATCTGGATATAACATAAGTGTATATCTACAGCTTCCAATCTTAAGATTTGTAAAATCGTTTGTCATGATATTATTTAGATTATCTAGTGCGTCTTTTCCCTCTAATATCGCTTCTCCCATATGCGAAACATCAAATATTCCTACATTATTTCTTACAGCCATATGCTCACTTATGACCCCAGCATTATACTGAACAGGTAATAAATATCCTGCAAATGGTACAATTTTTCCATTTGCTTTTATGTGCTCCTCATAAAGTGATGTTTTTTTATCCATCGTATTCCCCCTACTAATTGTTAAATTATTCACACACAAAAAAAGATGCACACAAATTTTGTGTGCATCCGTCTTTGACCTGAAAGATTCTCTTGCATTTCTATAAATGCAAAATTGCTTCTTCGGTACTGCAAAAGCAGTTCTCCGGAGTTAGTCAAATATCGGTCCTTTTGCCTGAGAGTTTTTTGCTCGTCACCTTCGGCGCCACAATGTGGTCTCTCCCGATATCGTCAACCTAGTGTAAATTAATTACTATACTACATTAATTAGCAAAAAATATCAATCACTAAATCAAATCCTTTTTTAATTTGTTATTTTTTCACAATATAAATGGATATTTGTTTTTAATATAGCAGTAAATTTAGCAATATTATCTATATGCTAAAAATACAATTTATCTTACGTCTAAGTCCTACCATTTGTTATCGTAAATCTATATTGTAACAGATCTACCTATATGTTCTAAACATATCCATTCTTTTATTTAAAAACTTCTCTTGCCTTTTTCATATTTTTTCGTATTTCAACTCCAAATGGGCAATTCGGCTCACATTTCCCACACATAATACAGTCGTTAGCATTTTTTTCTAACGAACGATAATGCTGACAGACACTATCAGGTGCTACATCATGTCTGATTGCTAAATCTAAATATTTTGTTACTGCAGCGATATCAATTTGTGATGGACAAGGTTGGCAGTGGTTACAATACATACATCTACCTGTCATAACAATCTCTTTTCCTGCTGTAAATATATGAGAATAATCACATTGTTTTTTACTTAAGGTGTAAAAGTCAGCAGCTTCTTCTACTTCCTTCGGATTATTAGAACCAATAATTACAACTCTTACTCCATTGCGATCCAAACAATATTGTATACATTGTGCTACCGTCATCCCAATACCAAATGGAGATGCATGTTTGTCTAGTAAACTTCCAGCACCAAGAGCTTTCATAACCGTTATTGCAACACCTAAATGTTCGCAGGTATCATAAAGTGCTTGTCTTGATTCGTCTACAGTCCAACCGTTAGAATCAAACCCCTTATATTCAATTAGTTTTTCAATATCCGTATCTGCGTGTTCCATATCATATGCAGGATTAATACTAAACATTAAAACATCAATTAACCCACTTTCCACCGCTTTTAATGCTATTTTCGGATTATGCGAGCTAAGACCAATATGTTTAATGATCCCTTGATTTTTTAACTCTTTTGCATATTCTATTATTTCCGTTTGAAATACAGATTTATAATCAGCTTCGCTATCAACATAATGAATCATGCCAATATCGATGTAATCTGTGCCTAGCCGTTGAAGTAAATCATGAAATGATTGTTTGGTTTTTTCTATATCACGTGTTCTTCCATATTGCTCATCTTCAAACACAGTACATAGATGTCCTTGGATTACAAATTTATCCCGTCTCCCTTTTAGAGCCACACCAATGATATCTCTAGTAGGCGCCTGTGGCATAAACACATCAATAAAATTCATTTCAACCTCTACTGCTTTATCTATAATTGCTTTCGCTTCCTCCATGGTTTTTCCATTAAACCATTCCCCACCAAGACCAATTTCTGATACTTTGATTCCAGTTCTACCTAATGTTCTAAACTTCATAATCCTCTCCTTTTGTTATAATATATAATGTTAATACATCAATGATATTCAAGTTATAGTTACTGTTCACACGGTGCATTCATAAATGGGCAAAGATACTTGATTTTGATAAAAAACAGAGATTGGTTGCCCATTTATTCATGTAGGGCGTTCGCCCTATATGGAGTATCTCACTTGCAATATTTATTGACTTTTCCTAAATACACAGTATACTTACTATTATAGGAATAATTATACTATTAGCATGTATTATCGTCAATTAGGCACCTAGTTGGCGATTAGTGAAAAAGAGGTAACTATTGTGAATGATTCAAAATATGAAATTAGTTCAGAAATTGAAGTAACAATTAAAATGATAGGCGGCAAGTCAAAATCTCTCATCTTATATATGCTTGCAACGGATGGGCCAAAGCGTTTCAAGCATTTACTTTGTGATATTAAACAGATTTCGCAAAAAACATTAACAAATCAACTAAGAGAACTAGAAACAGATGGTCTTATTTTGCGTACCTGCTATGCAGAAGTGCCTCCTAGAGTGGAGTATTCTATTACAAAAAAAGGGGAAAGTCTATTACCTATACTTGAGTTGATGTGCGAATGGGGCGTAAAAAATATGGATGACAGATTTGTATTGACAAATCCACCGTGTGGCGAATAAGTACAACTTCATAAATAAAAAAAGAGAAGGTACACCAATGTATTTTCTCTTTTTTTATTCTATCATCATATACGAATTAATTTTCTTACTTACCCTCAGGATTTTAAACTCTTATCTTCTTAAGGAATATCATTTTGCAAGTTTTCTTCTAAAGGAATATCTTCTGTTTGGTATTCTGCATTCCAAACCGTTTTCTTTTTCGTCTTAGAAGATTTTGAAATAAATGGATCCCCCGTAACATCAAATAATTGAGCTGGATCACTATCATATATGTTCTCATCAATCCAAATTCCAGTAAGTTTCTTCCAAGTATTTCCGTCGTATTCTACGATTTCTTCCTCTAATTTTGTTGGAATTCCATTAATTGTGTCCGTATAGATTCTACTGATTAAATCATCGAGTAAATTTCCAGAAGAAATAAACAAACCTTTATATCCAATTGCCAAATCACTTGGTATGTCTAAGTTTACGCTCAAATCATTTGTTTGAGCAGTCAGAATATCTTTTTGAGAATTGATAATACTTCCACCATAAATTGTAATACTAGGACCTATCCCACCAGGAGAATATGCAGTAGATAATATTTTAAATGTCGTTTCAGTTGAACTTAAAATTCCACCATACATTTCAAAGGAAGCATTGTTGTGTAATTGGATATCACTAACATTGACTGTTCCTCCATAAGGTCGGAAATAAATCTGACTTCCACCTGATTCTTGACCCACAATAATACTCTTTGCTTCCAAATCACCTTCCACAATAAAAAAACTTAAATAATAAGGGGTAATATATAAGTCGCCTTCAATCTTCAGCATTCTACCTAGCGGTATTGTTAACCCATCATTTACTATGGTGTCTCCTATGATTTTTAAATGATATTTGCTTAGCTCATCTTCTAGTTCAATTACATCAACCTCTCCACTAGCAGGTAATTCAAACGTATTCGTCTGTAATGTAATTCCAGTTAATCGCTCATACCCATTTGATAGCTCAATAAATTCATCTGTAGCATAATCAAGTTCAAATCCATCAAAACTTACAGGAATCACT
>CAYJKD010000108.1:0-9170 GCA_964370595.1 uncultured Lachnospiraceae bacterium | reverse complement strand
AGCACAAAAAGAAGTTGGAGCTACTGTATTTGGATATTATGTAGACGATCCAGAACGTTTTGGAATTGTAGAGTTTGATGATAAAGGTAGAGCGATTTCGATTGAAGAGAAACCACAACAACCAAAATCAAACTATTGTGTTACAGGATTATATTTCTACGATAATAAAGTGGTAGAGTATGCTAAAAATTTAAAACCGTCTAAACGAGGAGAGCTTGAAATTACAGATTTAAATAGAATTTATTTGGAATCAGGTGAATTGGATGTTACATTACTAGGACAAGGATTTACTTGGCTTGACACAGGGACTCATGAATCTCTTGTGGAGGCAACAAATTTTGTTAAGACAATCGAGACACATCAAAATAGAAAAATTGCATGCTTAGAAGAGATTGGTTATCTTAATGGTTGGATAACAAAAGAGCAAGTGTTAGAAACATATGAAGTTTTGAAAAAAAATCAATATGGACAATATCTAAAGGATGTACTAGATGGGAAATATATCGATAAAATACATTCAGCTATCAATTAGATAGAAAAATCAATATTGAAAATGGAGAAAAAAATGAGCATGAGAGTATTAGTGACCGGTGCAAAGGGACAACTAGGTACAGATGTGATGGAAGAGTTAGAAAAACGAGGAATCGTAGGAATCGGTGTAGATATAGATGAGATGGACATCACAGATGAAAAGGCTTGCAAGGAAGTAATCAAAGCATCCGAAGTAGATGCAGTTATTCATTGTGCTGCTTATACAGCCGTAGATGCAGCTGAAGATAATGTAGAACTTTGTGAGAAAATCAATCATTTGGGAACAAAGAATGTAGCGGTTGCGTGTAAGGAAGCAAATGCGAAATTGATGTACATTAGTACGGACTATGTATTTGATGGAACAGGTGAACGTCCATGGGAGCCAGATGATCAGCGCACTCCTTTAAATGTATATGGAAGAGCAAAATGTGAAGGCGAGTTGGTCATTGAGGAGCTGTTAGAGTCGTATTTTATTGTTCGAATCGCTTGGGTATTTGGAAAAGCTGGTAATAATTTTATTAAAACAATGTTACGATTAGGAAAAGAGAGAAAAAATTTATCTGTAGTAGAAGATCAAGTGGGTTCTCCTACCTATACATTAGACTTAGCACGATTGTTAGTAGATATGATTCAAACAGAAAAATATGGACGCTATCACGCAACAAACGAAGGTACTTGTAGTTGGTATGAGTTTGCGAAAGAAATATTTGCACAAGCAAAGATGGATGATGTAGTGGTGACTCCTGTAGACAGTAGTGGATTTCCAGTGAAAGCAACAAGACCAAAGAATAGCCGGATGAGTAAAGATAAGCTTAGTATAAATGGGTTTGAGCGACTGCCACTGTGGCAAGATGCAGTAAGGCGTTATTTGAAATCTTTATAAAGATGGTTGTAGAGGAGATCACGAAATGGGAAAATATTTTGGAACAGATGGATTTCGAGGAGAAGCAAATGTTGATCTTACCGTGGATCATGCATATAAAATTGGACGATATCTAGGTTGGCATTATGGGAAAAAAAGTGAAGAACGCTGTTGTGTAGCAATCGGTAAAGATACGAGAAGAAGTAGTTATATGTTTGAGTATGCGCTAGTTGCAGGACTTACGGCTTCAGGTGCAGATGTATATTTGCTACATGTCACGACTACTCCAAGTGTTTCATATGTAGTTCGAACAGAAGGGTTCCAATGTGGAATCATGATAACTGCAAGTCATAATCCTTACTATGATAATGGAATTAAAATTATCAATGAAAATGGAGAGAAGTTAGAAGATCAAGTTATTGATGGAATTGAAATGTATTTAGATGGAGAGATGGAAGAAATTCCGTTGGCAACAAAAGAAGCAATAGGTAGGACGACAGATTATTCAGCAGGAAGAAATCGCTATATCGGACATCTGATTTCAACTGCAACACGCTCATTTAAAAATAAAAAAGTTGCACTTGATTGCTCCAATGGAAGTGCTTCAGCAATTGCAAAGAATGTATTTGATGCATTAGGTGCAAAAACACTTGTAATTCATAACGAACCAAATGGGACAAATATTAATCGTGATTGTGGTTCTACATATATTGAAGTGTTACAAAAATTTGTTATAGAACAAGAATGTGATCTTGGGTTTGCCTATGATGGTGATGCAGATCGTTGTATCGCTGTAGATGAAAATGGAAATGTTGTAGACGGAGATTTAATTCTGTATATCTGTGGAAAATATTTGAAAGAAACGGGAGCTCTATTTAATGATACCGTTGTTACAACAATTATGTCGAACTTTGGGTTGTATAAAGCATTTGACCGTGAAGGGATTCAGTATGAAAAAACAGCAGTAGGTGATAAATATGTCTATGAAAATATGGTAAAAAATGGAAACTGCTTAGGTGGAGAACAATCTGGACATATCATATTTAGCAAATTTGCATCAACAGGAGATGGAATATTAACTTCACTTATGGTAATGGAAGTATTACAAGAAAAGAAAGAATCCTTAGGAAAACTTGCATCAGAAGTGGAAATTTATCCGCAAGTGCTAAAAAATGTTCGAGTTTATGATAAAAAGGAAGCACAAGATGATATAGATGTTCAAAAAGAAGTGGAGCTTGTTGCGAAAGAATTAGGAAATAATGGAAGGATTTTGTTGCGCCAATCGGGAACAGAACCTCTTGTTCGTGTTATGGTAGAGGCATCGAGCGAGACGTTGTGCGAACAAAGCGTTAATCGTGTAATTGAAGTGATGAAAGCAAAAGGACATGTGAAATAATTAAGGAATAGGGGAGAAGGAAATGTTGAATTATAATCGTTATAAAAAGGTGCCAGTAGTAGAATTAACAAATAGAGAATGGCCAAATAAACAGATTGAAAAAGCGCCAATTTGGTGTAGTGTAGATTTAAGAGATGGAAATCAAGCATTGATTGAACCTATGGTAGTGGAAGAAAAAGTAGAGTTTTTTCAACTACTTGTTAAATTAGGATTCAAAGAAATTGAAGTAGGATTCCCATCTGCATCACAAATTGAATTTGATTTTTTAAGACAATTAGTAGAGCGAAAACTAATACCAGATGATGTAAGAGTACAAGTGTTAGTTCAATGTAGAGAGCATTTGATTCAGAGAACATTTGAAGCGATTCAAGGGATTAAAAAAGTTGTAATTCATATTTATAACTCTACATCTACATTACAACGTGATGTTGTATTTAATAAGAATCAAGAAGAGATTAAAGAAATTGCAATCCAAGGAACGAATTGGGTAAAAAAATATGAAGAGACCTTCGATGGAGATCTATTGTTAGAATATTCTCCTGAGAGTTTTACAGGAACTGAACTTCCATTTGCACTTGATATTTGTACTGTAGTTCAAGAAACATGGGGAAAAGCAACAAAGGAAAAACCAATTATCTTTAATTTGCCAGCAACGGTAGAGATGGCTACTCCAAATGTATATGCAGATCAGATTGAGTGGATGCATAAAAACATCAAAAATAGAGAAACTGTGCTAATTAGTGTTCATCCACATAATGATAGAGGAACTGGTGTTGCAGCAGCAGAGCTTGCAATTTTAGCAGGTGCAGACCGAGTGGAAGGAACCTTATTTGGAAATGGAGAGCGTACTGGTAATGTAGATATTTTAACAATCGCATATAATATGTTTTCTCAAGGTATTAATCCAGAATTAGAATTAGATAATATTCGTGAAATTTGTGAGGTTTATGAAAGAAATACGAAAATGGAAATCCACCCACGTCATCCATATGCAGGTAAACTTGTGTTTACAGCATTTTCGGGTTCTCATCAAGATGCGATTAATAAGGGTGTTACAGCACTTACACAACGTGGAGGATGTCACTGGGAAGTTCCATATTTACCAATTGACCCAGCTGATATTGGAAGAGAGTATGAACCAATTGTACGAATTAACAGCCAATCAGGTAAAGGTGGCGTTGCATTTGTTATGGATACCTTCTACGGTTATAAACTTCCAAAAGGAATGCATAAAGAGTTTGCAGATGTGATTCAAGCATTATCAGAAAAGCAAGGTGAAATTGCACCAGAACAAATCCTTGAATCATTTAAATTAGAATACTTAGAAAGAAAAGAGCCAATTCATTTCCGTTCTTGTCAAATTACAGATACTGAAATTGAACCAGATGTATTTGCGACATTAGCAAAACTTACCTATCATGATCATAAGGCAGAAAAGCGTGTGGATTGTGTAGGAAATGGTCCAATCGATGCAGTAAAACGAGGATTGCAAGAAGAGTTAGGAGTAGAAATTTCTGTGTTAGACTATAGTGAGCATGCATTAGGTTCTGGATCGGGTGCAAAAGCTGCTTCCTATATTCATGTAATGGATAAGAAAACAGGAAAGACTACATATGGTGTAGGCGTTAGTTCCAATATTACAAGAGCATCTCTTCGTGGAATTTTCAGTGCAGTTAATCGTTTGTTTTACAAATAATCCTTTGTAAAATGTAAGTTATAGAGCTTGCTGTATCATTCAATTATTAATAAATAAAACAAGAGGTACTGCGAAGCAGATAATTTATCTATTCGCAGTACCTTTTAAGTTTTAAAAATATATCAGATTGCTTTTTTTAAATGGAAGTTCTAACGCATTTAATGCATCTTCTTCTCTGTGGTGGCACGTAAAGAGTATAATTTGATTTGTAAAGGTTTGTGACATCCATTTAAGTGTTTGTGAAAGTCGTTCATCATCATAGAGGACAAAACTATCATCAAAAATGAAGGGGAGGTTATCTGTTTCTTTTTGTAATAGCTTAGCACTTGATAAGCGAAGCGCTAAGTACAGCTGGTCCATTGTTCCACTGCTAACTTGTTCGAGAGGTACTAGTTTCTTTTTTGTATTCATAAATATCTTTAGTTGCTCATCAATATACATGCTTGAATATGCACCTGCTGTAATACCAGAAACCATGTTTGAGGCTTCCTTGTTAAGATGCCGACCAAATGAATCGCGAATCGAGTTAGCTAAATCAATCATAGTTTCTAATGCTAAATCGATAGAGTCTAATTCTTTTTGTATGGCTTCATTATGTGAAACTTCATTCTTCATGGTTTCAATGTCTTCTTTAATCTTTATTGAATCACAAATTTTTTCACCTAACTGTTTTTGGAGGAGCAATTGTTCTTCTTGTTTTGCTTCTTGTTCCTTCAGCTGATTTTGTAAATCAGAAATGCCATCTCGTAATCGTTCTTGTTCTACTTCTAATTGCTTGTATGATTGGCAGAGTAATGCAAGTTCTTTCATTTTTCCAAAAAAATCATCTAGGTTTTCATCCGTTACTTCTTTATTTTCAATATGTGAAGCAAGGATTGTTTCTAATTCGTTTACTGCTACCGTATAGAGTTTTTTTGTATTGGATTTGGTTATCCAAGCATCGATGAATCCGGCAAAGGTCATAATTCCTAAAATTCCAATTAAAATAGTAGTAGTATACACAATTTGATGATTGAACTGTGAAAAAAAAGGAAGCATATTTGAAAAATTCAATATAATTGCTAAAGCAAATAACATCAATGAGATAAATAAATTACACGGTAAAAGAAATGGTAGAAATTTGCGATCTAAGTATTCTTTACAGTAATAGTATAGAGAATAAACTTCATGGGAATGCTCGCGGTAAGCGAAAACGGATTCTTCATCCACTAAATGATGTCTATTTAAGGTGGTTTTTATTTCGTTTTGTTTAAATAAAATTTCAGATACTAGCTTTTCCCTCTGCACAATCGTTTCATTTAATTCATTTATCTTAAGACGAATATCAGGAAGTTGATTGGCATATTCAGGATTGTATAATTCCTGTTCTACCCGCTGATAATCATGTATTCTTTTTGCATAGGAGCGAGCAGCCTCTATAATTAAATCTTTTTCTAGATTCTCTTTTTCTTTAAGAAGGTAATCAATTGCAAAGGATGCATTTAAATCCATATTTTTTGTAGTATTCATGCTATGAATGTAATTTTTTAATTCAACAGCCATTCCATCTTTTGTAGCACTTTTTAATTGTTGAATACTAATCGTATTATCAAACGCAATCTCTGTAAGTCCACAAAGCGCTTGCTCCATTAGTGCTTTTCCAGCAGTAACTTCACAATTTTCAGTTTCATTGGTTATCGTAAACTCAGAGGGAGATTTTAGGAAATCGCGATCGATTCTATAAGTATTATTTTGATGAATAAATCGTAAGCTCCCTCCATAAGTATCTTTCGAATCCCAAGGCTTATATTTTTCATAAACATTAGTCTCCCAAGGCTTCTTAGATTTTTGGTCTAGTCCAAAGAGCATTGCACGAAGAAATGCGTGGATTGTAGATTTACCGGCTTCGTTTCTACCATAAATCAGGTTGAGGCCACTTTGAAATGATAGAGTAAAGTTATGAAATTTTCCAAAGTTAAGGATTTGTAAATCAACTAATTCCATATACTATCTCTCCCCTCGTTCTGTTTTTAGTAGAGCGTTAATCCCATAGTATAACGCTTTTTTTTCAATATAAGTCATATCTTCTTTTTGTAGTTGGCGAATGTAAAATCCTATCATATCATCAGAGTGATCCGTATAGAGCTGTACAAAATCATATTCTGGTTCTGCCTCATCAAAACACTCAAGTATTCGCAAGTGAGATTGTAACTTCATTAGGTCAAATTGATACATTGGGTTTTTATTACCACGAATATGAAAGGAATAGATATGATGGCTCCCTCGAGTTTTGACTACCTCAGTGATTTTCGAGCATAACTCTTCATTTGTAGTTTTTGATGTTACTTGAATATTTAGTGATATATATTCAGATTTTGATATAGGAACAAAATCAAGTGTAGTAATTTCACCTGTAGTTGTATTAAGTTCTCCGTAAATAAAACCATGTTTACCATTTTCCTTTTTTTCAAGTGGCTCAAGTGTGCCAGGATATCCCCAATTGTTAGTTGATGAAATCAGTTTTTTATGTTGACCACCTAGGGCAAGGTATGAAAATTTTGCTTTGAAGTAGCAGTCTATGTTAAGTGTATCAGGTGCTGCGTCATGATATAACAATAAAATCCTACTGCAATTAGAACGTTCAAGAGACAGTTCTGTAAGTGTAGAATTTGTAGCATTAATACTTTGAGTCCAAACTTCGAGGTTGAAATCAGCAAATAGCGAAGATTGCAACTCAGAAGACAGGATATAGTGAACATGTTCTGGCCATTGAAAGCTATGGAGAGCAGAACTTTCCCTAATCGCATCTTGCCTACCACTTATAATGATTACTTGAGTGGTAGGAATTTTAGAGAGACTAGTAGAAAGTTCTATTAAATCTTCTTCCGTAGGCTGGTGATGAAATAAATCTCCTGATATAAAGAGAAAATCAACCTGACGTGTATATACTTCATCAATAAGATTACGAAATGTTTCTCGTATGGCACGAGCACGCTCTGAAGACCAGTGTTTGGAAAGATCAGGTTTCATTCCCATATGAACATCGGATATGTGGATAAATTTCATGGATCTTCTCCTTGGTTATTGTTAGTATTATTTATAACTCACAAGTACCTACTGTACGTGGAAATGGGATTACATCACGAATGTTGCTCATTCCAGTTAAATACATAACACAACGTTCAAATCCCAATCCAAATCCTGCATGGCGAGTTGACCCATACTTTCTTAGATCTAAATAGAAACCGTAATCTTCAGCTTCTAGATTCATTTCCTCCATGCGTTTAATCAGTTTATCATAGTCATCTTCTCTTTGACTTCCGCCAATGATCTCACCGATTCCAGGAACGAGGCAATCCATTGCAGCCACTGTTTTATTATCAGAGTTCATTTTCATGTAAAAAGCTTTAATGTCTTTTGGATAATCAGTTACAAATACAGGTTTTTTAAATACTTCCTCTGTTAAGTAACGCTCATGCTCCGTTTGTAAATCACAGCCCCATGTAACTGGATAATCAAAATTATCATTGTTCTTTGTAAGAATTTCAATAGCATCTGTATAGGTAACATGGCCAAAATCAGAATTTAGAACACTCTCTAATCGGTCAATCAGACCTTTATCAATAAATTGATTAAAAAATGCCATTTCTTCAGGAGCATGCTCTAAAACATAACGAATGATGTATTTTAACATTCCTTCAGCAAGTTCCATATTATCATTTAAATCTGCGAATGCAATTTCAGGTTCAATCATCCAAAATTCAGCTGCATGGCGAGTGGTATTAGAGTTTTCTGCACGGAAGGTAGGTCCGAATGTATAAATATTACGGAATGCCATTGCATAAGTTTCGCCGTTTAATTGTCCACTTACTGTTAGGTTGGTTGGCTTTCCAAAAAAATCATTAGAAAAATCGATCGATCCATCTTTTTCAGTAGTTATGTTTTTTAAGTCCATTGTGGTAACTTGGAACATTTCTCCAGCACCTTCACAGTCACTTCCAGTAATAATTGGAGTATGCACATAAACAAAATCTCGATCTTGAAAGTATTGGTGTATCGCATAGGCGATTAAAGAGCGTACCCGAAAAACAGCCTGAAATGTATTGGTTCTAGGTCTCAAGTGATTAATGGTTCTTAAATATTCTAAGGTATGTCTCTTTTTTTGTAATGGATAATCAGGATTTGAATTACCTTCTACATCAATTTTTGTAGCTTGAATTTCAAAAGGCTGCTTTGCATCAGGGGTAGCGACTAATGTTCCTTCAATAATCAGTGCAGTTCCAACATTGGATTTACTAATTTCTTGAAAATTTTCTAAGTTATCATGATATACGATTTGAATTGGTTCAAAGTAGCTTCCATCATTAACAACAATAAATCCAAATGTTTTAGAATCTCTGATGCTACGTACCCAACCGCCAATTGTAATCTTGTCTTTATATAGTTCTCGAACAGTAATTAAATTCATATGTATTCTCCTAAAATTGTATTAATTCATCTTCTTATGGATTATACTGCATTTTCCCGATTCATTCAAGGGAAAGCGCTACTTTCATATGAAAAAATTCACATGCAACCACATATGTTTATAAAATCATATCATACAAATATAAAAATTGTTCGCAAATGTCTAAATATGTCGCAAAAATATACAAAATAAATAAAAATATTTGTTTCAGAATTATAATTTTTGTGTTATAATGAAT
>CAYJKD010000107.1:0-9335 GCA_964370595.1 uncultured Lachnospiraceae bacterium | reverse complement strand
AAGTTCACAATATTGTGCATAAGGATCAGCTTTAAACAAGATTTTTTCACTTTGTGTTTCTATAGCAAATTTATAAAGCGCTCCATTTTCTACACCAGGGATAAATATTTCATAAATCCCAGAAGTATCTAAGGGAGTCATAGGATTTGCATCGGGGTTCCATTCATTAAAAGTACCTACGACACTAACACTTTTAGCATTAGGGGCCCAAACTGAGAAGTAGAATCCTTTGATTCCATTGATTGAAAGTTCGTGAGCACCTAGCTTTTCATATATTTCATAGTGTGTGCCATTACCAAAGAGATAACGGTCAATATCTGTAATTATTCCTAAGTCATTGCAATTCTTGTTTTCCATGTCTAGTCCTCATATTATTCTTTGATAAGTTTTAATACAATTGCGTGATTACCCTCTAAAGGAAGGGTTAATTTTTGGTGTTCAACTGTGTAATGCGTACCAGTTAAAATATCAATTCCTGTTTGAAATCCACTAGGAATAGGGATTGTCACATGAGATTGATTATCATCACTATTTAATGCAGTGATCGATGTTTGCGTATGACCATGGCGCGCATATGCATATTGCCTATTGGTCAAAAGTAATTCTTCGTATGTGCCATTATGGAATGCATCACAGTCTGAATGGTATTTGATAAGTTTAGAAAGGAAATCTAATAGATAAGAGTCTTTCTGTTCTTGATCTTGTAGTTTGAGCGTTGGACGTAAAGCGCTGTCGCTATCTTGTGTTCGCATCCCTTCTAATCCCCATTCACTCCCATAATAAAGAGAGGGGATTCCTGGCAGTGTTAAAATCAATGCCCATGCCAGTAACAGATGCTGTTTTTTGTTTAATTTACTGGCAATTCGATTTTCATCATGATTATCTAAAAATGTATAAAGTTTCCGCCCAACTGCTTCTAGGCGCTTTACATTATGTGCAATTTCAAAGAAGTTATGATCATTTAGTCCAGAGTATAAACTTTTGTGTAGTTCATAATTTGTAACAGAATGAAGGATGTGATCTTGCATATAACGTCCATAATCTCCGTGGATTACTTCCCCCATTAACCAAAAATCTTCTTTTTGCTCTTTAGTATATCTTCTTAGCTTTTCCATAAAGCCAAAATCTAATACATTGGCACAGTCTAAACGAATTCCGTCAATCTTGTAGGTGTCGATCCAGTATCCTACTGCATCTAAAAGGTGATTTACTACATCGTCATTGTGGAGGTTTAAACAAGCTAGCTCGAAGTGCCCTTGCCAAGCATCATAGGAAAATGGGTCACAGTAAGGAGTGGATCCTCCAAAATTTACATTACGAAACCAGTGAAAATATGGAGATTGTTCACGTTTCTCTAAAAGGTTCATGAATGCAAAAAAACCACGTCCTACATGATTGAAAACTCCATCTACGACTACACGAATATTAAATTGATGACATTGATCTACGAAAGAGATAAAGTCTTCTTCCGTTCCTAAACGGCGATCAATTTTTTTGAAATCAATGGTATCATACCCATGAGTAGAAGATTCAAAAATTGGACCGATATAGATGGCAGTAATCCCAAGTGAATTTAGATGCGGAATCCAATCATTGAGCTCTCTTAATCGGTGTGAAATTGTATCGTCTGTATTCTCAAAAGGAGCACCGAGCATACCAAGTGGATAAATATGATAAAAAACACTTCTTTCATACCACAAACTCATAAAACATCCCTCCATTTCTCTCATTGATGAAATGAGATAGGCCAATAATTTGAATCTTCACAATAAAAACTAACATCATAGATGAGCAAGATTGAGCTCGTAGATATAGTAATTAACTAAGGCAGGATCTACAACATATTCAATCTGATTTTGTATATGCTCAATCGTTGTTCGAGAGATTTTTGTAATCAGTGTGAACATTGTTGTGTTTACATTTGTAGCTGTTTTTAGCAGATAATAAACATAACAGATTTTCGAATAGGATTCGTTGCATAGTTCAGAAGAATTCGATTTTTCTGCGAATAAAGCTGTGTTTTCTAATAACTTGATACTATTTTAACATTCGTCACAACACATGTCAACTAAACTTCATAGTAGTTAGTCGTAATATATCTTTTTACATATTTTTTGGTAAAAAGAATAATTTATTAGTTGTTTATAAAAAATTTATTGACATTCGATTTTCAGTTGTGCATAATGAAATAACAAACATCGGTTCTAGATGTGAACATTCAATACCAATTTCGGTAAATTTCCACATTGTATTTAAAATTTAAGAAGGGAGGAATTATTATTATTACTACATTAGGGATTTTTTTAATCGGTGTAGGAGTTATGGATTTTTGCTTTAAAAAAATATCATCCTTGTGGCTTTTAGTGGGAGTGATATTTGGAGTTATATGGTTAGGCTACCATTTTTTTATTCCATTTTTTGTAATGTTGCTTTTGATGTTTTTCTTATATCAAATCAAAGCGATGGGAGGTGCTGATGGAAAGATTATTGCAATATTAGTGGGATATCTAGGATTTAAGCAAGGATTAATCGTAGTTTTGTTCGGAATCTTAGTAGCAGGCATATGGGCTTTTGTCATTATTATTCAATCAGGTTATCTAAAAACATATCTGTCTTCAATCTATTGTTGTATCTTGCATATAATGCATCATAAAAATTTACATTCATTTACACCTATAGGTACAGTACCATTCGCTACATGTTTGTCTATAGGGGCAGCAATTTATTATGGTATAGGAATTTATGGAATCATTGTAAAGTGAGGTAATTCTATGGAAAAAATAATGGCTATTTATGACGAAGATGAACGGTATCTAAAACAACTAGTGGCATATTTGAAGAGAAGAGGTGGAATAGAATTAGAGGTAAGAGAATTTTATCTCTATGAAGAAATGCGAGAATATGTAGAAATACATAAACCAGAATTAATAGTAATTGGTGTAAGGAGCCATAGGGATGATTTTGAAGATTCCATGATAATTAATCTTTGTGAGCCGGGACAGGTAGTTCATGATTTTCAACGAAAAGTAAATAAATATCAAGGGGGGGAAGTTGTGTTAAAAGAAATCATGGAATATTATTACGAATGCTACCAAATCAATGAGAAACAAGAGCATTTTCAAACAAAAATCAAAATATATGGAGTATATTCTCCGATTAGTAGATGTGGAAAAACTACATTTTCATTAGGATTGGCAGAAGCATTATCTAAGAAATATCAGGTGCTGTTTTTGAGCTTTGAAATTTATTCTGGTTTGGTTTCTTTGCTTTCTATAGCGGATAGATCCAGTCTATCTGATCTTCTTTATCACTGTAAGAAAAAAGGAAATGAAAAAGGAGCTGTTGTTGATTGTATTTATGAAAAGAGCGGATTTCATGTGATTCCTCCGGTTCGTTATGCGCAAGATTTATTTGCAGTAACAGAAGCTGATATAAAAAAATGTATGAAATGTTTGTCAAATCTTGATACTTATCAAGTGTTAGTGATTGATTTTGCAAATCGGGGAGGAGAAGAGTTGGATCTATGTAATCGAGTGTTTATTCCAGAAAAAGAAGATACAATTGCAAAAGAAAAAATGCAGGAGTGGAAATGCTATATGAGAGATTCAGGACGAGAAGCCTTGTTTGAACGAGTGAACTACATTCAAGTTCCTAAATTGAAAATAGAAACAAAAGATAGGTATCTAGAATCAATTTTGTGGGGAGATATAGGGGCTTATACAAAGGAATTTTGCATAAAAGAAGTACTATGAAAGGTGAATTTATGGAGCATAAGAATTATAAAGCATCGTTGCGCGAGAAAATACAAAATCAATTACAAGGATTTGGGCAAGTTGATGACGATAAACTTTATGAATTGATCGATGAAGAGATTCTAGAACTCTCTAGACAAATTTTTCTTCCACTTCCAAGTCAACTAAATCTCCAGAGTAGTATCTATGATAGCTTTCGGCGATTAGATATTTTACAAGAATTACTAGATGATCAACAAGTGACAGAAATCATGGTTAATGGAATTTCAGATGTTTTTATAGAACGTAGTGGAAGGATACAACGTTGGGAATGTAAGTTTGAAAAACGAGAAGATTTAGAGCATATGATTCAACAAATCGTAAGTCGTGTCAATCGAAGAGTAAATACATTTCAACCAATCGTAGATGCAAGGTTAGAAGATGGGTCTCGTGTTCATGTTGTATTAGCCCCAATTGCCTTAGATGGACCGATTTTGACAATTCGTAAATTTCCCGAAGCCATTACGATAAAGAAATTGATTGAATATGGTTCCATGGATGTTTCTGTGGCCGATTTTTTAGAACAGTTAGTAATAGCAGGGTATAACATTTTTATAAGTGGAGGAACAGGATGTGGGAAAACAACTTTTTTAAATGCGTTATCCTCTTATATTCCATCAGAGGAGCGAGTAATCACAATAGAAGATTCGGCAGAATTGCAAATTAATCAAATCCCTAACTTAGTCCGATTAGAAACAAGGAGTCCCAATATGGAAGGAGAAGGAGGGGTAAGTATCAGTGATTTAATTAGAGCATCACTTAGAATGCGACCAGATCGGATTATTGTGGGAGAGGTAAGGGGGAAAGAGTGTTTAGATATGTTACAAGCATTAAATACTGGGCATAGTGGAAGCCTTTCTACTGGGCATGCCAACAGTCCCAAAGATATGTTATCAAGATTAGAAACTATGACATTGATGGCGGCAGAATTACCTCTTGCTGCAATTCGTAGCCAAATTGCATCAGCAATTGATATTTTAATACATCTAGGAAGGTTACGAGATAATAGTAGGAGAGTATTAGAAATTGTAGAGGTGGGAGGTTATGTGAATGGAGAGATTCAACTCTATCCGCTTTACCAGTTTGAAGAAGAAAGAGGGCAACCAAAACAGCAAGAAGAAAAAATCAAAGGAAGCCTTAGAAAAACAGGAGAACTTAAAGAAAAGCAGAAACTTCGAGCAGCAGGTTATTCAATATGATCAGTATCGATTGGATACGGTAGAATGTTTGATAGCTATGGGAAAAGGCCTTTGCATTATCACTATCATCAGCTATTTGTTTTATAGAAATATCATTGCATTTCTCGTATTATTACCACTTTTAGTAATGATATTTCCTTATGAAAAAAAACAAAAGAAGAAAAAACGATATCATAGATTGGAGGAGGAATTTAAAGAAACATTGATTACGTTATCGGCGCTGCTCCGCGCAGGATATTCTTTAGAAAATGCAATGAAAACAGCAAAAGGTGAGATGGAATTATTATATGGAACAAATTCCCTTATGGTAAAAGAGCTTTGTTATCTATGTGATCAACTTTCTATAAATATCCCAGTAGAAATTGCGTGGAAAGATTTTGCAAGTCGTAGTGGAGTTGAGGAAATTTTTCATTTTGCACAAGTGACTGGAATTGCTAAGAAAAGTGGAGGAGATCTTAGTTTAATTATGTGTCAAACGGCAGAGGTCATACGAGATAAAATGCAAGTGAAAGAAGAGATTAAAACGATTACAGCATCAAAGCGATTTGAGCAAAAAATCATGAATCTTATTCCACTATTTGTTATTTTATATGTGGAATTATCTACACCAGAATATTTTAATCAAATGTACAATACTTTTTTCGGAAAAATTATTATGACAGGATGCTTATTTGTTTATGCTTTTTCTTTCTACTTAGCACAAAAAATACTATCAATAAAGGTGTGATGAAATTGAAACAAATATCCAAAGGATTGATTCAAGGGGGATGTATTGCGGCAATTAGTGTAATCGGATTTGCAGGGTTGCAGATACACGATTATATGAATCAAAAACAAGAAAGAATTGATACCATAAGGCGGGAATCTTACGGAAAACAGCAGCTTGTGAAACTTGAAGTAGATGGGTTGTCAGAAGATGGAGTAATTGTAGAAGTTCAAGTGGAACCGCGAAGTTATACAAAAGAAGAGGTAATACTTGTTTTTGAAGAAATTATGGATGAAATTGAGGATGTCATAAAAGGAAATAATACGAATCTACATCAGTTACAAACAGATTTGAATTTGGTGAAAACATGGGAAAAAACAGGGATTGAGTTAGAGTGGAGGTCATTTAATACAGAGCGAATTAACAATGAAGGAAAACTTGTTTCCCATCCAGATCATAGCGAAGAAATTGTATTAGAAGTTATTTTAAGCACGGGAATACATACTGCGACCTATGAATTATTTGGAACAATTTTACCAAAGGAGGTAACACAAGAAGCAAGACTGTTACAAGAACTTCAAACAGAGATTGCCAATCGGGAATCTGGTCAACGAACACAGGAAGAATTTGAACTTCCCCAAGAACTAAATGGAAAAAATTTATCATATCGAAAAGTGAAAGAAGATAATTCTGTAATCTTATTAATCTTAGGCTTTATTCTTGCATTTGCAATTTATGGAAAATCTAAAACAGATCTCAAACAAAAATTAAAAATTAGAGAGGAGGAACTCTTATTTGATTATGCAGAGTTAGTAAGTAAATTAATTATTTATATTGGAGCAGGAATGACGATTGGTCTAGCGTGGGAGCAAATGATTCGTGATTATGAAGAATCGAAAGAAAAAGCAGGAGGAACCATACGAATCGTATACGAGGAAATGAAAATCACCTATTATAAAATGAAAAGGGGGACACCAGAAGGGAATGCAATTATGGATTTTGGTTATCAATGTCATTTGCAGCCATATTTAAAATTAACTACATTATTAGAGCAAAACAGAAAAACAGGGGTGAAGAATCTAAGAAACTTATTGCAACTAGAGTTAAATGATGCATGGGAAGTTAGAAAAAATATAGCGAGAAGATTAGGAGAAGAAGCAGGAACAAAACTACTAGCACCACTATTTTGCATGCTTATGATTGTTATGGTTATGATAATGGTACCAGCTATGATGAGCATGAGATAAAACAGGAGAAAATCAAATGAAAAAATGGAAAACATTTAAAGAGTATTTATTAGATGAAAGTGGAATTGGAGTAATTGAAGTGGTTTTGATATTAGTTGTATTAATTGGATTAGTGATTATTTTTCGGACTCAAATAAGAAATCTACTAGATAATATATTCAAGGAGATTGAAAGTCAATCAAAAGAGGTTTATTAGATGAAAAAGAGAGAAAATAATAGAGTAAGGGCTCAGACTACCGTATTTTTGAGTTTGATCATGCTTTGCATTTTTTCTTTACTATTTACGTTGGTAGAATCAGCTCGTACTGCAGGGGCTCAGTGGTATATTAATATGGCTGCAGGGTCTGCTATGGATTCAATATTTAGTCAGTATCATAAAGAGATATGGGATCGATATCGAATTTTTATGGTGGAATATGAGAACGAAGAGCAGATTGTTCAAGAATATGAATCCTTTCTTTCTCCTTACCTAGAGCAGCATAATTGGTATCCATTTCGACTTGAAAATTTAACAGTAGAAAGAAAGGAAACATTAGTAGAGAAAGGAGGAGCTCATTTTCAACAACAGATCATCGATTATATGACCTTAGGTGTATGGAACCTTGATTTTACAAAAGAAGAGGTGTTAGAGGTCGAATCTGATTTAGAACAGGCTGAAATTGTAACACAGGTAGCAGAAAAATATGAAAAACAAGGGCAAAGGATTTTACAAATAGAGTCGATTCTAGAAGAGATTGGACAGAATTTGAAAGAACAAGAAAAAGAAAAAAAAGCTGCTCTTGGTGCAGTGAAAAAATACCGAGAAGCTAGTTATCAAAAGGCGATGAATCGATGGTTAGATTTAGTAAGAAAGATTCCACATCTGGTAGCTGAGTATGAAAAGGAAGCGGATCGATTAGGGATAGAATTAGAGGAAAATCGCAAAGAGTTTAATCAGATTGCAAATATGAAAGGAGAAACAAAATCAGTTATGGAAGGAGAAATCCTTGCATATGAAGCTTATATTAAAGAAGATGGTGTATATCGCAAAGAAATTACAGCATTGACGATAGAAGCTCAACTGGGAGAAGGTGAAATTTTAGAACTTAAAGAATTGGCAGAGCAAATACAAGAAAGAATTGAAAAATTAGAAGAAAGAGAGGATGAGGAAGAAGATGTAAGCATTGATTATCGTAGGATGTGGCAACCTGTGGAACAACGGACCAATGAAATTGTCATCCAACAGAAATTTGTAGAGCGTGGAGTTGCTGATCAGGAAAAAAAGAAGTTGTTTGAGTGGATTATAGAATCTACAGCGAGTGGGATATTAACCTTGGTAGTTCCACAAGGTGTTGAGATTTCTAAAAATCAATTGGATTTAGAAGGAGCTCTTTCTAAGGATTTTGCTTCGAGAGAAGATAGTATCAAGCATACCCCTTGGGAGCAGCTACTCCGATTGGAGTACATGAGTAGATTCTTTGCATCTTATGAAGAAAAAAATGAGGAGAATACAGTTGCAACTTATGAAGTGGAATATCTCATATCTGGAGAAGAATCAGATGATAAAAACCTAGAGGAATCCTTGATGAAACTTATTGGGATTCGCCATGGAATTAACTTGATGCATGTTTTAACAGATACGGTAAAACGCCAAGAAGCAGATGCTCTTGCCGCTCTAATCGTAGGAGCGACACCTATAGCACCATTTGTTTTCGTGGTATCATTTCTTATTATGAATGGATGGGCTATGGCTGAATCAATTGTTGACATAAAACAATTATTAAAAGGAAGTTATGTAGAGCTGATAAAGTCGAGGGAAAATTGGAATTTAAGTTTACAAGGAGTATTGCAATTAAAATCAACTGGGTATCCACAAGGGGAAGAGAATAAGCGGGGAATTTCGTATCACTCTTGGTTGAAAGTGTTGCTGTTATTAGAGGATCAACAGATATTGAATTTGCGCATGTTGGATTTGATTCAGATGAATATTCGGATGAAGGAAGAAGGATTTCTGATAGAACATGGTGTTTATCTATTAGAATTACGAGGGGAAGCAAAAGCAAATCACTTGTTTTTCAAACCGAAATTTATGGAAACAATAAAAGATAAAAAAAATATCGATTATTTGGTTACATTTATTTCACAAAGACGTTATTAAAGGAGAGGGGGTAGAGAGGCATGTCTTTTTCCAAGACAAGCGATTCATATAAAATGAAAAAATCTCTCCAAGTACATAAAAATCAAAATTGTTGTAGGAAGAAGACATTCCCGTCTGTCTCAGCTTCTTTAACAATTGAGACGGCCTTGGGGCTTAGTTTGTTTCTGTTTGCTGCATATTGCTTTATCCTTCCCCTTCACATATTGGATATTGATAGAAAAGTTCAAGCAGCACTAGAGAGCATTGGAGAATCTT
>CAYJKD010000106.1:4740-9529 GCA_964370595.1 uncultured Lachnospiraceae bacterium | reverse complement strand
TATAAAGATTATTTATAATTTCCACAAACCATGAAAAATCATAGTTTTCATCTGCTTTTTCTAGCAATGACCATGAAAACATCCCCATACAAACTACATTTACATTTGCCTTTTTCATAAGTTCAATATCTTTTTTTAGAATATCTGGTCGATGGAGCCACTGCTCTGGATTATAATCTGCCCCATATAAAAATTCTTTATTTATCATCCTAATCCCTCTTTTAATCCTATTTTGATAAAATCTTCACTTCTATTTTTTCCACTTCCAAAATTTTATCTTTGATTTTTTTAGAAAGCTCTTTTTTTATTTCTTGGTATTCAACTGAACTGATTAAATTATTTTTTTCTGCTTTATCATTCTCTAGATCATACAAAAAAGCTTCTATATATATGTTTGAATCCTTCGCCCAACTATCTTTATCTGCTTCAATGGAATACTTCCATCGTTTCGTTCGAATGCAACGTCCCATTTGTGATTCACTAATTTGAGAAAACACAAAGTCTTGCCAATCATCAATTTCACCCTTTATTAGTTTATTCAGGGAATTCCCTCTATAATCTTTCGGTTTTTCAATTCCAGCAATATCTAAAATCGTTGTTGGTAAATCAATCAAACTTACAAGTTCATCCCGAATATTTCCTCCTAAAAAAGCTCCGCCTGATATAATAAGCGGCACCCTTAAGGAGCCATCATGGCAGGATCGCTTATATTCGCTATTTCTAGTCCGGAAATGAGAACCGTGATCTGAGGTATAGATAATCACTGTATTTTCATATTCCCCCATCGTCTTTAGGGTATCTATGAGCTTACCTACATTCTGATCCAAACTATGACAACACCCTAAATAATCTGGGTAATTTTCTCGCCAATCTCCCATTGTTCCTTCTAAATCACAAGGAATTTCATAATTTTTGAATCTCTCCTTGCTTCCATCTGGTCCTTCATATCGATTTCTATCATTCTGATGATGCGGCTCAATTTGAGAAATAAACATAAAAAATGGCTTATCGCTTGTTTTTTTATGCAAGTATTCAATTGCAAAATTATTGATCGCATCTGCACGATATCCAATAAAATCCACCTGATTATTATCTGAATCAAAAACATGACCGTTATAGCCATGAGAAGTAAATTCCAAGACATCTGATGCACACCAATAATCACGGTATCCACCACGTTTTTCAACAGGAACTGGTTTCGTATCATAAATAATATTATTTGGCTTATCAGAAGCTAAATGCCATTTTCCAACATATGCTGTTTCATACCCTTGCTCATTTAAGTAATTTGCTATTGTATTAATATTTTGGGGCAATGGTAATCCATTTGTATGACAATTAATTTCAGTTGCATATTTTCCACTTTGTAAAACAGCTCTTGTAGGCCCACAAACTGGTTGGGGTGTAAATGCATTATTAAATATAGTTCCCTCTTTTGCTAATTTATCAAGATTGGGAGAAACATCTAGCTTTTGCCCATAACAACCTAGGGTATCATACCTTTGTTGATCTGAAAAATAAAATATAATATTGGGTCTATCCATTTGGTACCTCTCTCAGTATTACTAACAATTTTTATTTTTTTCGTGATAATACGCAACCCCTTCTACGAAAGCGTTATTTCTAAAACAAAAATCTTTCTGTCCACGTCCAGAAATCACATATTTTCTACCATCATTTCCATCTTTCTATTAAGATGCTTTGTTCTTACTGCCTCTTTCATTGGCAATCCTGTATCGTAATCCAATTGGCGGGGTTCATATTCTTCGTTTTCACGCTGTCTTGTATATCCACCATTAGACCAACTTGGTGTGTTCTCTGGTCTCCAACTTCTACAAGCCCACTG
Source organism: uncultured Lachnospiraceae bacterium (assembly GCA_964370595.1). Taxonomy (GTDB): domain Bacteria; phylum Bacillota; class Clostridia; order Lachnospirales; family Lachnospiraceae; genus Brotaphodocola. The sequence goes on along the minus strand of CAYJKD010000106.1, from coordinate 7,683 downwards.
GTATCCACGGTAAACATCTCTCGTTTCATCCATATGCTCCAATAGTTTATCGTGGAGCTTATTCCTAATTATCTCATAATCTTCATTATCAATTTGATTAATCATTTCATTTGGATCGACACTTATATCATACAGTTCATCTGTATCAAAAAGATTGATTGTTAATTTATATTTTTCAGTAACAATTCCACGCATCATTTGCAAACCACCAAAACCATCATGATCAACTTCATATCTTGTAAATTCACAAAAAACAGCTTCGTTAATCGTTTCACTTACATTATTTATTTGCTTTAAAATACTTTTCCCTTCTAAAACTTTTGGTATGTTAATCCCCATATACTCTAGTATTGTTGGAACCATATCAATATGAGATGCAGGCTCAGTAACTACCTTGTTCACTTCGCCACCTTTGATTATTAATGGTACATTTGCAACTTCTTTATACATAGTTGCATTCTTTGCACTGAGTTTATGTGCACCTAACATAGCACCATGGTCTGATGTAAAAATGACCAATGCATTTGGCACAACTTCTTTAATTTTCTTCAATACCCTACCAATTTCATAATCTACAAATGTATTGCAGCCTAAAAATAATGATAAAGTTTCACTGGGCTGATTAATTTCCTTTGCTGTTTTATTTAAGGATTTTCCTGCCCAAAGCTTTTGCATAAATGGCTTGTTCTCAAGCGTGTCATCATACACTTCATTATCTGGAAAAGAAAAATCTTGATACATTTGATTATATGGCTTTGGACACAAACTGGGATCATGTGGTTCATCATAGGACAAGGCAAGGAAAAAATCAGTTTCTTTATAGGCATCTAAAAACGCTATCCCTCGATTTGAGCACCGATGTCCATACGTAAACTCTTCTGTCATGCCCTTTTCATAAGCAGTATAATCTTTTCGCGATTTAACTTTTTCTTCATCAGTAAGTTCTTCTAAGTATGTACGCATATCATACCAATACTCCTTATCCCAACCCTCTGGACAAATTCCATTCCCGAAGTAATCACTACCATCTAGGTGCCACTTCCCTATATACCCACAATGGATTCCATTATCATTTAATCTTTGACCTATGGTTTTCACATTATCACCTAAAGAAATACTGTTAGCAACCACCCCATTTGAATGTGGATATAATCCTGTAAATATCGCTGAACGAGCTGGACCACAAACTGGTTGAGTGGTGTATGCATTTTCATATTTTATCCCTTCTCTCGCTAATTGATCTAGATTAGGTGTAATCATTTTTTCTAATCCATAACACCCTAGCATATCCTTTCTAGTAGAATCTGTCATTATAAATACAACTTGTCTCATAAAATCTCCTATTCTAGTTTTACTAGTTGACTCAACCCTAGTGTCCTTTCCGTTTCAAGTTACAATAATTATTTTATTTGTAACAGTTCACAGTGCATGGAAAAGATAGTAAAGTAAGCGTGTAAGCTTGCTTACTAAGCTGTATTTACTATCTTTTCCATATAGGGCGAACGCCCTATATGAATAAATGGGCAACCAAATTTTGTTATTATCAAAATCAGGTAGCTTTGCCCATTTATGAATGTACCCTCTGAACAGTTACTTTTATTTGATATTGCTTGGATTGGCAAATTCCAAACCTAACTTTTCTTTATTTTCTTGGAATAATCCATCTTGATAAGTTTCAAGTTCTGCAAGTCCTAGAGCATCTAACTGTTCTATCATGCTATTGTATTCTGCAATACAAGCTTCCTCTGATGCAGCAGTAACCATTCTACCTAACGCTTGTTCTTTAAATTCCATTATTTTAACATAAGTAGATGCTTCTGCCGTTCCTGTTGGAGGAATCACCTTATGGAACGCTTTTCCATCATATACTGTAAAATCATTATGAGTTGCTGATATTTCATCATCTCTTCCAAACACAGTATCTGTATATGCCGTTGTATTTCCTACAACAGCAGTATGATCGTACACCCAAGGGAAATTCCCTTTATATGTCGCCTTAAATTCTTCCATGTTTTCTGCTTGCATTGCAAGTGCCTCTTCTGTAACATGTACTTTTCCATCGATTACTTCATAAGCTCCAACACCATAAAAGTCATCTAGTCCTGTTTCTGGTTGTGATAAATATGCAAACAATTGGATACATCTCATAGGGTTTATTGCATTTTTATTAATTAAAGTCATCGCATATCCACCTGTTGTACCGGACATAATTGAAGGTGTTACCCCTTCTTCTGTTCCCATTACACCAGCATATAGCATTTGTGCTTCATTATCATTGGCATATAATGCTTCTCTTGAACGTTCTCTGATTCCTTTTTTCGTTGTCGCAAATACATGTCCTGCTGCAACCTCTTCTTCTACTTGCTCATCTTTCATAGTCAAACATTCATCTGTAGTCAAACCTTCTCGGTACATTGTGTTTAAGAATAGAATCGATTCTAAATATTCTTCTGCTCTAAAAATAGATTGATACTTCCCTTCTGGTGTTTCACTTGATGCGCCAAATTGCTCTGCAAAAAATATATCTGCACCATCCGCAACGCCTAACCATGGGGTTACAACTTTACCATTATATTCAGGAGCTGCCTCTTTTACTGCTCTTAGGGCTGCAAGAAAACCATCTTTTGTTTTTAGATCATCATAGGTCATCCCAATATCTTCTAAAATATCTTTTCTTGCTGAATTTTGATTGTGCGTTGGTAGTATCATTCCCTCTGCAATATTATCATATGCTTGGTAGAAATCAGCATATCGATACCACTCTCCATCTGACCCTGCATTCCATTCTGTTTGAGATTCAGGGTATATAAAGTCTGGAGCATACATCTCAGCTAAGTTTTCTAGAGATAATACCATATAATTATCCTCTAATAAGGCAATTTGAGCAGCTTCTGAGTGAACCGAAATAATGTCAGGTAATTGATCTGTTTGTATCAACATATT
>CAYJKD010000106.1:2402-4640 GCA_964370595.1 uncultured Lachnospiraceae bacterium | reverse complement strand
AATGTAGATGCAAGTGCTAATGATATTATTTTTTTCATGTTCTTCTCCTTTTAAATTTAAAATTTTATCCTTTCACCGAACCCATTGTAATCCCTTTTGTAAAGTATTTTTGTAGGAACGGATAAAGTACTACGATAGGAAGTGCTGATACAGTCATGGTTGCAAATTTAATCGATTGTGCCGTCATTGTGCTAACTTCTGATGGAAGGGAAGCTGCTGCACTTGATGAAAGGGAACCTGCTGCAGATGGATCTGTTATAACTTTTTTTAGGAATAACTGAATAGTCTGTAACTCTTGTGAACTTGTATACATCATTGAATCAAAATATGCATTCCAATGATTAACTGCTGTAAATAGTGCAATTGTTGCTAGCACTGGTTTTGAAAGTGGTAAAATTATCTGCCAAAACACACGATACTCTGATGCTCCATCAATTTTTGCTGATTCAATAAGTGATTCTGGAAGCTCTCTCATAAATGATTGAATAATAATCATATTATAAGCACTAAATAATGTAGGCATTATATATACCAAGAAAGTATCATACAATCCTAAATTATCAATCAACATAAAATATGGAATCAATCCACCACTGAAAAACATAGTTATCATAATATAAGGAATATAGAATTTTTTAAACTTCAAGTTTGGTCGTGTGATTACGTAAGATATCATCGCTGTAAAGAAAAGACTTGTTAATGTTCCAACAACACATTTTGCCACTGTAACTTTAAATGCATCTAATATACTGTTATCCAAAAATACAGATTGAAAGTTTGTCAGTGTGAATTCACGTGGCCAAAAATATACTCCTCCGCGCATATAGTCCATACCTTCGTTAAACGCTCCTACGACAGTAAACCATAATGGATAAGCTGTAAGCATTGCAACACCTAACATAAGTAAAATATTGACATAATCAAATGTTGTGTAGTTATTTAATGGTTTTTTCATTTTGATTTCCTCCTTTCTTAGAATAAGCCTCTATTTAATAGCTTTTTCGATGTAAAGTTTGCAAAAAGCATCAATCCTACAGAAATTACAGATTTCAATACACCAACTGCTGTTGCATAAGAAAAACGAATTTGCGTAATACCTGTTTTATAAACATAGGTATCAAGTGTTTCACTAAATGCTAAGTTTAATGGGTTTTGTAAAATAAGGATTTGCTCGTAACCTGTGTTTAGAATTGAGCTAATTTGGAAAATAAGCATAATAACAATTGTACCTACGATAGAAGGTAATGTAATATACATAATTTTTTGAAATCTTGAACATCCATCAATGGCAGATGCCTCATACATTTCTTGATCGACTCCTGCAATTGCTGCAACATATAGAATCGAACCAAATCCAATACTCTTCACGATACTAATCATGGTATACACCAACCAAAAATGTTCTCCTTGAGCCATTACATTAAAATTTTCTTCAACTAATCCTAGGCTATGAAGTAAGCTATTTACAAGACCACCTGGCGATAAAATATCAATTACGATACCACCAAAAATTACCCAAGAAAGAAAATGAGGAAGATATGATATGGTTTGAATTATCTTTTTGAATTTACTACTTTTAATCTCATTGATTAATAATGCCAAGATAATTGGAGCTGGAAATCCAAATAAAAGTGATAATCCATTGATTGCTAACGTATTTCTAACTACCTCCCCTAAAGCTGGGTCATCTAAAAATGCTTTGAAATGTTCAAGTCCTACCCAAGGTGCGCCAGAAATTGTTGACATCAGCTGAAAATCTTTAAAAGCAATAACAATCCCATACATAGGGATATAGTTAAAAACAAATAAAAATATTATGCCAGGTATTATCATACTTTGCATTTGAAACTGTTCCGAAAATCTATTAATTTTAAATTTTCTTTTTGTTGAATTTTTCTCTACTGCCATCATGTTTTCTCCTTACTATATTTGATAAAACAAGTATATCAGCATATTGAATAACACTAAATATCATTTTTTACAGTTGCATATCATTTTTTACCATATATTTTGATATTTTTTTGACATACATATGCATTTTTACTATTTCCATACAAAAACCTCTCAATCAACCAATTGAGAGGTTTTTGCTTTTACGATTCAATTTTCTTTAATCTAATTATAAAAACCGTTCTATTATTTTTGCAATCAGCAAAAATATGATACTCGTTACCAAAGACTAATTTTAACCTAGCATTGATATTAAAAAGTCCAATTTCTCGATCTACACTAAAAATA
>CAYJKD010000106.1:1398-2392 GCA_964370595.1 uncultured Lachnospiraceae bacterium | reverse complement strand
ATTTAAACTCTTTAGTGTTTCATTATCAATCCCAATACCATTGTCACAGATTTCTATTTGTACTTCATTTTCAATTTTTTCTGTTATTACATCAATCATAAGTTTTCTTGAGCTATCTCGATATTTAAATGAGTTTTCTATAAATGGTTGAAGTAAAAACTTAATGGTTTTAAAACTCCTAACTTCTTCATCTACCGTAATATTTAGTTCAAAATCATCCCCTTTTAGTTTCTGTATCTTCATATAATTTTTGATTTGAGCAATTTCTTCATCAATGGTATCGTATAGATCAACACTATTAATATTATATCTCAGCATTCGGCAAAACGCTGACATTGCTGAACTCTCTTCATACAAACCATGAAGTTCCATTTTTGATGAAAATATTTCCATTGTATTATATAAAAAATGAGGATTGATTTGATGTTGCAATGCAACGATTTGAATATCTTTTGCTAATAATTCCTGATTGAGCTTATCTTGGTTAAGATTCTTTATTTTACTTAGCAATTCATTTATTCTCTTTGCCACAGAAAAAATTTCATCGTTTCTGTCAACACTTAACACAGTCTGATATTCATTGGATACAGAAAAATCCATTGCATCTAGACAATAATGTATATCTTTAATAATTTTGTTATTATAGTTTATAAATATCAATATTGCTAAAATCAAAAACAAAAAAAATAGTCCTACAAATATTAGCATAATACCTATGTCCACAGATCGATCCGTAATCGTAATTATCTGATATGGATGAAAATCAAATTCTTCGCTTGTAACAACATAAGATTTTGATAATTCATCTATGGTTTGTTCTTGGAAATTAATATCATCTGAAGAAAAATCATAAACAATATTGTAATCATATTCTCCCACTTCAAAAGATACATCTGAAAGTTCAGGTGTGGCTAAAAAACTCATTTTAGAACAGGACACAACTAAAATCCCAACTAATTCATCTTCAAATCTCAGCTTTTTCAAATAATAATTA
>CAYJKD010000106.1:0-1388 GCA_964370595.1 uncultured Lachnospiraceae bacterium | reverse complement strand
CATTTGTAAAATACCTGTAATTCTTAAAATCTTGCCCATTTAACCATAGGTATTCTTTTTCACTATTATAAAAGTCGTTACAAACTTCAATCTCTTTTAGCGTAGATAAATGATAAAAGATATTAAATCCTCTAGGAATCGATTGATTACTTGTAAAGATTTTGACTTCAATTTCAGGCATCACAATACTGATATTTTCTATATCAGTTTTCAATGTATTCATATAGTATTCCAAATCAGCTTCACTGCTAAATGGTTCATATAGAAAATTTAAAATTGTATCGTCTTGAAAACGATAACTAGAAATATCATTCACTAATTCCACTTGTGAATTGAACTTAGATATACTTTGGTTCGATAGCTTTTCATTGACATTGCTATCTTGATTTGATATCATTAATATCGAAAAATACATAAGAAAACTGACCAAAACTAGAAATGGTAAAATAATCAGAAAAATAAATCTCAATATAAAATTTGATCGTAATGTCGTCTTATAATCTTTCATTTTTATATCCCTTCCACACAACGAGGTGCCTATGACTATATTAATTGTTGATGATGATAAACTCATATGTGAAAATATAAAATCTAAACTTCTTCGTTTAAAACACAATAAAACACTTGATATTATATTCGCACATAGTACTACTGAAGCTGAAATTCTATATGATAAACTACTTCCAGATATCTTATTAACCGATATCTGCATGCAAGGACTAAGTGGACTTGTGCTTCTTGAAAAAGTCATGCAAAAAGAACACTTAGCAAAAAGTTTTGTAATATCTAGTTACGATGATTATTCTTATGTTAGAAAAGCGTTCCTATTAGGTGCTGTTGACTATTTGCTTAAACCCATCGATATTGAAGAACTTGATAAAAAAATAAGCCCCTTAATTATAGCAAGTAGTAGTAATAATAGTCCAACTCCGCCGCTTGATAATACAGATTTAATCAAACAAGCACTTCGCTATATTGAGGAAAATTTACATCACCAAATAACCATGAAAGATGTATCCCAGAACGTAAATGTAAGTTATAATTATTTCAGCAAACTTTTCAAAGATTCAATGCAATGCTCCTTTTCACAGTATATACATACAAAAAGAATCCAAGAGGCAAAAAAATACCTTAAAGATCCAAGCATTAAAATCCTTGATATCGCACGAAAGTTAGGGTATGATAATCCGCATAACTTCTCACGTACTTTTAAAAAATATACTGGTTACTATCCAAGTGATTTTCGAGACTCTGATGATTGAACACTGTAAAATATTTTTTTATTTTAATAGAATTATACTATCATAAACCATGATTACTTTCAATAAAACACAAAAATCCTCTTGCTAATTTCCCAAGAGGATTTTTGTGTTTTATAAATCAGTATT
>CAYJKD010000105.1:0-9556 GCA_964370595.1 uncultured Lachnospiraceae bacterium | reverse complement strand
TTCTCTCATATATGACATTCGCATATTGCGAAATCCCATATCCATATAAATACCATTTTTGAAATCTTCTTTGGCCATTTCCTTAACCTTTTCGCCCATCCAATCGGGTATAAGAGAGCCTTTTGAAGTTTTACTGATCTTTACTTCTTCATTGTTTATTGTAGTTTTATCAATAGAGCCTATTTTATCTTTTGTATCGATAAGTTTTTAAAAAATTTCAAATGTTATTTCGTACTCAACGTGAGTGCCGATATTCTGTTGATTAAATTGTAATATCAAGATGTCCTTGCAATGGATTAAAGCCCTCTAAAATTTTAGAATCGAAATACTCTCCTTGTGTCCAAGACGGATTATGCGATTTTATCTTATCAACATAAGAACGCTGAACTTGTATTGTAAAACGCTGTAAGGTCCAATTTGCCGATGAACGATCTTCCGGTGGAAGTGTATCTAAATACCCTCGAATAACAGAACTTACTGCTTCTCCATCAGACATAGCAAAGTTTTCTACAACCTCTTTGCTTGTTATATTTAAAATTTCTTGCTTTACACTTTCATCAACAGGAACAATCTTTTTATGAGCAGAGCTACCTGTAATATTTCTGCTATGGTCTAAATTTAAGCCCAGCGCAATCGCTTTTTCTTTTGTAATTGGCTTGCCATTACGAAGTTTACTATTACCAGTAATGCTCTCTCTATTAAAACTCGCTTTTATCATATCATTGATACGTATGATTAACACCTCCAAACATAATTGAGTGTGGTGATTTCATTTGATTGTAAGAGTGAAATCACAAACGCTGAGTGTGGAAATTTATTTTTACCCTTATTGTACCTATAATATCGGAAAGATTTTGTAAAACTTTAGCTACATGTGTCATTTGTAGCAATGAACTGTTGCATTTCTAATAAAAAACGATATCTTTATATTGACATTTGCATGGAACAAATAGATAATTGTAACTGATGTGAGGAATGATAAGTGATGAAAAATGCAGTAAGATGTATATATAGACTATGAAAGAGAAAAGTTTATGGAAATAATCAGTAAATTAAGAGATTTGAAAAATAATAAGAATGTAATTTATGCAACCATGGCCTCAAGTTTACTAGCGATGAATAGCTATGACAACCTAAAAATCAAAGATTTGCAATCTATTTGCCATGTCTCTAGTACAACTGTGATGCGCTTTTGTAAGGTGCTAGGCTATACAGGTTTTTCGGAACTTAAGTTTTTGTTGTGTCAGGCGTCAGAAAAAAACAAGAAAATAATTGTTAAGGATAATTTAGCGTTATCAAGTAAGGCCAATGAGCATTTGAATGGAATTGCATTATCGTTTGTGGAAACAAGGGATCTACTAACCGATAAAAAATTAAAAGGTGTGGTAAATGATATTATCAGTGCTAAGTTCATAAGCGTGTATGCCATTGGTAGCACATTTTTGGTTGCAAGAGATCTAGAGTGGAAATTAGATCGAATCGGAATAAGATGTAAGTCCTATCAAGATTTAAACTTACAATATTTTGCAGCAAAAAACACAAAAAATCATGACTTGGCAGTTGGTTTATCCTATTCTGGTACAAGTAAACAGGTAATAGAATCCCTTCATATTGCGAAGGAAAAAGGGGCAAAAACATTATTGATAACCAATGAGAACAATACTCAATTTGAAAATGAATTTACCCATGTACTCTATGTTAGTTCCACAGATGAACCAGGTAGATTGATTACCACAACATCTAGATTAACAATGCTCTACATCATAGATCTGATATATTTTCAAATAATAAGTAGTGATAGAGAGAAGATGAATCAAATATTGCTAGACAATAAACTCGATATTTAGGAAATGAAGTAAAAAATTCCTATTACAAGTAAAAAATTCTATAATCATTGAAATGTATAGTAATTTTTAATGGATGAATATATAATCCATATATAATTATTAGATGAAATGACTGAATTGGTAACTTTGGTAGGAGAAAATATAGCAATACAACCAAAAAAATGTTGTTGTTTTCTTTGATTTGATTTAATAATTAGATTAGAGATGATAGCAACATTATTTTTTTGATTTATTTTTTGATAATGGAGGTAGAAAAGTTGAAAAAATTTACTGTAGTAATATGTGGGGGAGGAAGTACTTATACGTTACCGATGGTAAAAACTCTTTGCGATTTTTATGAAGAGTTCCCTTTAAAGAAAATAAAGTTTTATGATATTGATGAAGGTAAACAATCGAAAATTTTTAAAGCTTCAAAGATATTATTAGAAGAAAGAATACCAGAAATTGTAGTGGAAGAAAGCTATGATAAAGAAACTGCCTTTTTAGAAAGTGATTTTGTGTTAATGCAAATTCGTTCAGGTGGATTAGAAATGAGAGAGAAAGATGAGAAAATACCGCTCAAATATAATTGTGTTGGACAAGAAACATGTGGTGTTGGAGGGTTTGCATATGGTATGCGTTCCGTTCCTGCTGTATTAGATATTTTTAAAGCAGTTAGAAATCAATCTACTGATGCTTGGATCATCAATTACTCTAATCCAGCAGCAATTGTTGCAGAAGCAACAAAACGAATATTTCCTGATGATAAGCGAATTATTAACTTGTGTGATATGCCGATTGCTATTATGGATGGATTTTCTGAGGCATTAGGTATAAAAAGGCAAGATTTAAGGGCAAAGTATTTTGGTCTGAATCACTTTGGTTGGTTTACCAATCTCTACAATAAAGATGGGGAAGACTTATTGCCGATTATTCGAGAGAAATTGCGACAAGGTGCTATGATGCCAGAAGAGTTAAAAGGTGATAGTGGATGGGTTCATACATTTGAACAATTAAAAACTATGGTAAATGATTTTGATGAATACATACCAAATACATATATGCAATATTATTTGTATCCAGACAAGATAGTCGAGGAATCGGATAAAAATTATACGAGAGCAAATTCAGTTATGGACCATCGTTTGAAGCAGGTAGAAGCATGTTGTGAGACTATTATAAAAAATAAATCCATTAAAGGAAGTGGACTTGAAAAGGGAGTTCATGGGACATACATCATTGAACTAGCTACTTCGATTATTAAAAATGAACATCGGGAATTTCTAATCATTGTTAAAAATAATGGTGTGATCCCTAATATATCACAAGAAGCAATGGTAGAAGTGCCTTGCATTGTTACCAGCAATGGAATTGAGCCTTTGCATTTTGGTGAAGTAGATACCTTCTACAAGGGTCTGATTGAAAATCAATATGCATATGAAAAACTTACCGTGGATGCGGTCATGAATCATGATTACAATGCAGCATTGAAGGCACTGGTTTTAAATCGAACAGTAGTAAATACAGATGTGGCTAAATTGATTCTTGAAGAATTGATGGAGGCAAATAAAGAGTACTGGAGGTTGGATAAATAATGGCAATATTTTGGGGAGATTTTCATACGAATACCCACGGGCATCAATTGGATCAGTATTTAGAGCATTATGCTTTTGCAAAAGAGATGGTGGATGTGTGGGGGCCTGTTTACTATCCATATACCATAGGTGTAAATGAACTGGGATTTAAATACGAAAAACAGCATGATGAGGAAACATATAGAGCTGATTTTGAACGGTTAAGGCAACTATGTAGAGATGGAAATGATGAGGAAATGCTGGTGTTTTTATCCTATGAGTGGCAAGGGAATGGAAGTGATGGGGATCATAATGTTTTCTTTAAAGGCTATGAGGGTCCTATTGAATTACCGTTTGAGTATGGAGAATTGGTTCGTTCTTTGAGTGGCTATGAAGCGATTGGAATCCCACATCATACGGCCTATATGCCAGGTCATAGAGGGAAAAATTGGAGTACACACAATCAAGATTTTTCTCCAGTTTCTGAAATATATTCTAGCCATGGTTCATCAGAATCGAGTGATAGTGCGATTCCATTGAATGTTCATATTCATATGGGACCTAGAGCAGATAAAGGCAGTTATCTTGCCGCATTAAAGCAAGGAATTCATGTTGGTGTGATTGCAAGTGGAGACAATCATTGTTGTCCTACGATTAGTGGAAATGGTTTTATGGGAATTGTTGCAGAAAAATTAGATAGGGAAACTATCTTTGAAGCCATTAAAAACCGTCATACATATGCAGTTACAAGAAACAAGATTAAAGTAGATTATCGATTGAATGAAGGGATTATGGGAGATGTTGTTTCGCTAAAAGAGGAAAATATAGCGAGGATAAACGTTGATGCAGGTTCTGCAATCGATCGAATTGAACTATACAAAAATGGAGAGATTGAGAAAATATTTCCACATTCAGGTGAATGGGAAAAGGAAGAATTAAATCAGATTGTCCAGTTTAAGTTTGAAATTGAACTAGGATGGGGACCTGATAGACGAGTATTTCCTGATATTGAACAGAAAGAATGGGAGTTGAAGCTAGAAACAAAAGGAAGAATCTTAGAAGTGGAAAAGCTGTGGACATCGCCTGGATGTGAAATTATTAATCAAGATGATAAGTCTGTAAATGCAAGTATAACTACTAGAAAAAATCTTGATAATGCAGGAAAACTATCACAAAAGAATTACCTCACACCACAGATTCAAAACCAGTCCATTATCATTGAGATTGAAGATCATGTGGATCATGTGTTGGACTTAGTTGTAGATGGGATAAAATATGAATTGCCAATCAAAGAACTTTTACGGGAATCATTTTTGTTCGCAAAAGAAAAGGAGGCGGAAGAATTATTAAAAGAAAGATATCAGTTTACTGAATTTTACAGAGAGGATCCTTGGTGGCATAATGCATATAAGATATTGATACATAGAGCATATCCACAGGTTGCGTATCAAAAAGAAATTCTGTATTCAATTGAGGGATTAACCAAGGATGAGGACAACTATTTATTTAAAGTAATACAAAAAAACGGCGACACAGCATGGACATCACCAATATGGATAAAAAAATAGGAGGGGATTAAGATGAGTGATTACAGAAAAAACGCTACGGATATAATTGAATTAGTTGGAGGGTTAGATAATATTGAGTCAGTTCAACATTGTATGACCAGATTACGTTTTATTCTTAAGGATGAGTCGAAAGCGAAGCAATCCGAACTAGAAGAACTTGATGCAGTAAAAGGAATTGTAAAGGCAGCTGGGCAGTTCCAGATTGTTCTTGGAACAGGTGTTGTTAATAAAGTATATAAGGAAGTAGAAAAGATCTTTGGGGAAAATGGCAAAGAGTCCAAACAATTAGAAGGGGGAACCTTTCTTCAAAGAATCAGTCGATTGTTTGGTGATATCTTTATACCAATTATCCCTATTATTGTAGCAAGTGGAGTGTTGATGGGAGTTCGGACTTATTTGACAAGTAGTGGAATGTTAGCAACCGATAGTGAATGGTATACAATTGCAGCAGTTTTAATTGATACTGGATTTGCGTTTTTACCTGCTTTGGTCTGTTATTCAGCTACCAAAAAATTCGGTGGAAATCCACTAATGGGATTTGTACTTGGACTTATGTTGATTTCTGGCTCATTGCCTTCAGGTGCTCAAGTGGGACGTGGAAATATCGAACCACTTATGATTAATCTATTAGGTATTAATTTTGCGATTAAAGGTTATCAAGGTTCTATTTTAATTGCGGTAGTAGGCGGGTATATCATTACTAAAGTAGAGCAATTCTGCAGAAAGATTGTACCAAATGTGGTAGATATGATTTTTACACCAATTTTAACATTTACCATTACGTTATTTGTAGTTTTATTCGGAGTTGGACCAATTGTGCAGATTATTGAAGCTGGTTTGGTTTCACTATTTGTAGCAGTTCTAGGTTTGCCTCTAGGTATTGGGGGATTTATCACAGGTGCATTACAACAAGTTCTAGTAATTACAGGTATGCATCATGGTCTTTGGATTATAGATATTAGCTTACTAGAAGATACAGGCATGAATCTATATCAACCAGTAAGAAATGCTTCTATGCTAGGACAAGCAGGAGCGTGTATTGCTTTTGCAGTTTTTTCAAAAGAATTAAAACAGAGAACAAATTCAACCGCAGCAAGTATTGCAGCCCTATTCGGAATTACAGAACCAGCAATTTTTGGAACCACATTAGCATTTGGAATTCCTTTTGCATTTGGAATGATTGGAGCAGGATTTGGAGCAATGTTCGCAGTTGCCAATGAATTAGCTGCACCAGGAATGGGAGCGGGATGTATTCCTGGTTTATTGTATTATTTAGATAGTGGAATGGGATTATATTTGACTTCTAGTGCCATTGCACTAGGAATACCTTTTGTTTTATCGTTCTTGTATATTAAGAAAAAGGGATTATAATGAACATAATTTATATCCATACCCATGACACTGGTACCTATACAAGTGTATATGGAAATCATGTAAATACGAATAATCTGCTTTCGTTTGCAAAGGATGCAACAGTTTTTACTTCAGCTTACTGTGTTTCCCCTACTTGTACACCAAGTAGGGGAGCATTGCTAACTGGAATGTATCCCCATAACAATGGATTAGTTGGCTTGACTCACAGAGGATTTAAACTTAAAGACAACAATAAGCATCTAGCGAATTATTTGAAAAATAGTGGATACACAACAGTAATTTCTGGGATTCAGCATGAAAACGGATTTTGGAATGATGCTGATGAGGCAAAAAAGTTAGGATATGAAGAAGTGCTGACAACCCCTATTATCGATACAGATGGAGATTCCTATGCATTATGGGATAGGAAGAATTGTAAGGCGCTGTGTGAATATTTAGAAAGAAATAAAACCAATATGGGGAAAACATTTATTTCGTTTGGATTGTTTTCTACACACCGTGAATATCCATCCACAACCATTGATTCTAGATATTTAAAAGTTCCTAATACACTGGATAATACAGAAGAAAACCGTAGAGATACGGCTGGATTACATGAATCGTTAAGTGTTTTTGACGAGTGTTTTGGTAAAGTGATAAGAGCTCTAAAGGAAATTGGAGAATACGATAATTCTATAATAATTGTAACCACTGATCATGGATTAGCCAATCCTTTTGCAAAGTGTAATTTAACAAAAGATGGTACTCAGGTACAGCTGATTATTAGGGAACCCAACGGTGAAAAGGGAGTAATTAGCGATCGTTTGGTTTCACAATTAGATATATTTCCAACCATATGCCAATGGTTAAATTTAGAAAAGCCAACTTATCTAGAAGGTTGTAGTATGTTGGAACCAGAAGAGGAATATGTATTTCAGCAAGTGAATTTTCATACATCCTATGAACCGCAAAGAGGGATTCGCTCGAAACGATATGTGTATATAACATACTTAGATGACCAATGGGAGCACTACAATATCTCTAATTGTGATAATTCTCCGCATAAGCAAATGTTGATAAACCATGGATGGTGTAATCGTTCAAAGCCAAAGGAGTTGTTGTTTGATTTGCTCTATGATCCACAGGAAAAGAATAATCTAATCAACCATCCAGATTATCAGAGTGTGAAAGAAGAATTGAGTGAACAGTTAAAGGCGTGGAGGCGAAAAACAAAGGATTTTGACATTGATTATAATCAGGCGATTCAGAAATACCGAGTGAATAAAAAATCTACGATTAATCCTAGTATTCGAAATGAGGAAGAGAGAGAAGCTTAATAGAATTAGCAATATACAATTAAAAAAATAAAACGGTTGCAAAAATTCATAATGGTGTTATGATACAGA
This sequence comes from uncultured Lachnospiraceae bacterium, assembly GCA_964370595.1. Taxonomy (GTDB): domain Bacteria; phylum Bacillota; class Clostridia; order Lachnospirales; family Lachnospiraceae; genus Brotaphodocola. Next base: position 1,829 of record CAYJKD010000105.1, on the reverse strand, counting down.
AAAAGGGTTTAGGGATGAATGAGGAGGTATCGGTTAATATGTTGAAGGAAATTTATGCATGTGCAAATGGAACATGCATTCCATTGTCAGAAGTGAGCGATGAGACATTTAGTAGTGGAATGCTTGGAAAAGGAGTAGGGATTATACCGAAGGATCCTAATATTGTATCACCAGTTGATGGGACAATAACTATGGTGTTTGATACGAAGCATGCGCTTGGAATTGTAACTGACGATGGAATTGAACTTATGATTCATATAGGGATCGATACAGTAAATTTAAATGGATCATTTTTTGAACCAAAAGTAAAAGAAGGGGATAGGGTATCGGTAGGGCAATTATTAATTCAATGTGATCTAGAGCAAATTGCAAAAAACTATGATACAACTACTATGTTGATTGTTACCAATACAGATGACTTTTTGGACGTGCTGCCTATGAATGTAGGTAAGGAAATAGCAATCAATGATCAAGTGTTATCCATAAAGCAAGAAGAAAAAGAAGTAAGTTCAAAACCATCAGAACCAGAACAGCCAAAGGAAAACAAGACAAAAACGAGCTCAAAGATATTAGCATGGTTTCAAGGATTTGGAAGGTAATAGGTAGAATGTAGTTAGTATGCCATCCAATGTAGAGTTAAATGGAAAGGGACTAGTTGCCTTTGCTGTGGACAATCTTCAGGTAAGCTACACAGTTACTATTGCTGGATGATTAGAAACTAAAACTATTTATGGATTGATATTAGCCACAACCTTTTAGAGATAGAGGGTTGTGGCCTTTTTTTATTAATAATAGAATTGTGAATATAAAAATAAAGAAAAACAGAAGTGTAGATTCTAAGAAAAGGTTGTTGAATAACCGATATATCTTGTTTTAAGATGAGCTAATAAATATTGGTAGCTACGTTTGTTTTTCGTAACTACCAATACTTGTATGGGCAAATATTTATTTAGAAGGTTGATCCACAATAAGAATGTTTGCTTGTTGTAGAGATTCACGCCAAGCGTCACTTAGTGGTAGGTCTGTTACTAATGTGTTGACTTTATCATAATTACAAATTTTGATGAAAGAAGTTCTGTCAAATTTTGTGTGGTCAACAATTAAAAAAGCTTTATCTGCTCGTGATATGGCAGTTTTTCGTATAAGGGCATAATCTTCATTGGAATCAGTGATACCATGCTCAATACTTAATGAGCGACAAGAAAAAAAGGCTTTATCTACAAAATATTCATTAAGGACAGAAACAGTTTGAGCACCAATGAAGGATTTGTTGTTAGCGTCAAAACGACCACCTATTAGTACAAGATTGATATTGGAAAAACTGCTCAAATAATTAGCGATTAACAATGAATTTGTAATGATTGTTAGGCGTTTGTTTTTTACTGATGCTGCCACATGGTATGCAGTAGTGGAAGAATCTAAAAAAATAGAGTCCCCATTTTGGATAAGTTGTGAGCAACAATTTCCGATTTGCATTTTGTTATCCACATAAGCATTTTCTCGTATGGAAGCACTTATTTGATTGATTACACCTGATTGGATGAAAGCTCCACCATGAGTTCTTGTTAAAAAATTTTCGCGTTCTAGAAGTTGGAGATCTTTTCGAACAGTTTCTTCTGTAACCTGTAAGAGTGTAGAAAGTTCAGATACAGTAACACTCTTTTTTTCAAGTAATGATTCTTTTATTAGTTCTTTCCGTTTAATGGCTAGCATGTGACTCGCTCCTTTTTATTTAAAACAATCGATTTAATTTGTTATCTGTAGTTTATTCGTATCAATGTATCGTTTTTTCCACTTCCTGCATACGTAACTGCTCAAGTGATTCAATA
>CAYJKD010000104.1:4986-9656 GCA_964370595.1 uncultured Lachnospiraceae bacterium | reverse complement strand
GGTTTGCCAGGTACATTCTCAGCAAGATTACAGCCAAACCATACAACAGATGACCCAAAAGGGATTATCGCTTCTGTAATGGAAGGTCTTAGCTATGGAGTAGGAGATGCAGTAATCGGATTAAATCCTGTTGATGATAGTGTAGAAAGTGTTGCCCGCATTTTGAAAATGTTTGAAGAATTTAAGCAAAAATGGGAAATTCCAACTCAGCTTTGCGTACTTGCACACTGTACGACTCAAATGGAAGCAGCAACAAAATTGAAAGCTCCTGTAGATTTGATTTTCCAATCTATTGCAGGTTCTCAAAAAGGTAATGAAGCATTTGGAGTTACAGCAAAAATGTTGGAAGAATGCCAAGATGCAGTGCTTCGAAATGGAACTTCAACAGGTCCAAATGTAATGTATTTTGAAACAGGACAAGGTTCAGAATTATCATCAGAGGCGCATCATGGATGGGATCAAGTAACAATGGAAGCTAGGTGTTATGGGCTTGCGAAAAAATATAATCCTTTCTTAGTAAATACGGTAGTTGGTTTTATCGGACCTGAATATTTATATGATTCGAAACAAGTAACAAGAGCAGGGTTAGAAGATCATTTTATGGGAAAACTCACAGGAATTTCTATGGGATGTGATGCGTGCTATACTAATCATATGAAGGCAGATCAAAATGATATTGAAAATCTAGCAACTTTACTTGTTGCAGCAGGATGCAATTATATTATGGGTATTCCACAAGGTGATGACTGTATGTTGATGTATCAGTGTACAGGCTACCATGAAACAGCAGCTCTAAGAGAAATATTTGGACTTAGACCGATTAAAGAATTTGATCAATGGTTAGAAAAAATGGGCTTTACCCAAAATGGAAAATTGACATCGAAGGCCGGAGATGCATCCGTATTCTTAAAAAAATAAGAGTGGAGGAGTTAGATGATGAATCAAGACGAATTAAGAAAAATTATTGAAGAAGTGTTGACAGGAATGAATGTTTCTAGCGATGTTTCTGTTGAGAAAGTGGTAGAAAAAATGAGTCAAGCTTCTACTATAGAAGAAGGTATGATTCCTGATATTACAAAAAATGATATTCGAACACAATATTTAGTAGATGATCCAGAAGATCGTGAGGGTTATGCAGAATTAAAAGCACATGCACCTTGTCGTTTAGGGATTGGAAAAGCTGGTGCACGCTATAAAACATTGCCAATGCTTCAGTTCCGTGCAGCTCACTCAGCAGCTCAAGATGCAGTGTTTAATGATGTGGATCAAGAATTTGTTGACAATATGGATTTATTTACTGTGCAGAGTATGTGTGCAGATAAAGATACTTATCTTACAAGACCTGATCTCGGTAGAAGATTATGCGAAGAAGCGGTTGAAACTATAAAATCAAAGTGTAAGAAAAATCCTACAGTACAAATTTATGTATCAGATGGACTTAGTTCAGCAGCAGTAGCTGCAAACATAGCAGATATTCTTCCAGGTCTGATGCAAGGATTGAATAGTTATAAAATAGATGTTGGTACACCATTCTTTTTAAAGTATGGACGAGTAGGTGCAATGGATGAAATTAGTGAAATTACAGGAGCGGATGTAACTTGTGTTTTGATCGGAGAGAGACCAGGACTAATTACAGCAGAATCGATGTCAGCATATATTGCATATAAAGCAACAGTTGGAATGCCTGAAGCAAGAAGAACTGTTATATCAAATATTCACTCAAACGGAAGCATCCCTGTTGAAGCAGGTGCACACATTGCTGAAGTGATTAAAATTATGCTAGAGAGAAAAGCCAGTGGTACGGATTTAAAATTATAATTCCAGGAGGTATATAACATGAAAAGAGATGCATTAAAAGCAAATGTATTAGCAACAAAAATTATTCCTAACGTTTCCCCAGATATGGCAAAAGAACTAGGTTTAACACCTGAGCAACGTTCAATTGCATTAATCACTTGTGATTGTGATGACGTGACATACACAGCACTTGATGAAGCGACTAAAAAAGCAGATGTTACCGTTGTATATGGAAAAAGTTTTTACGGTGGTGCAGCTAACGCAAATACAAAACTTGCAGGAGAAGTAATCGGTATGCTTGCAGGACCAAACCCTGCAGAAGTAAAAAGCGGATTAGAAGCTTGTGTTGATACCATAGAAAATGTTGCTCATTTTGTTTCAGCAAATGAAGACGACTCCATTGCATATTATGCGCATTGTATTTCTCGTACAGGCTCTTATTTATCAGCAGGGGCTGGAATCCAAGAAGGAGAAGCACTTGCATATTTAATTGCACCACCACTTGAAGCAATGTATGCAGTTGATGCAGCATTAAAAGCAGCAGATGTAAAATTGTGTGCACTTTATGCACCACCTTCTGAAACCAACTTCGGAGGTGCATTACTAACTGGTAGCCAATCTGCATGCAAGGCAGCGTGTGATGCATTTGCAGCAGCTGTAGAATTCGTTGCTGAAAACCCAATCGCATAGTCATAATAACTTAGAAGGAGGTTGACTATGAAAGCATTAGGTATGGTGGAAACGAAAGGTTTAGTAGCTGCAATTGAAGCAGCAGATGCCATGTTAAAAGCAGCCAATGTTACATTAGTAAACAAAGAAAAAGTTGGATCTGCATTGATTACGATTATGGTAGAAGGCGATGTGGGCGCTGTAAAAGCGGCAGTAGATGCTGGAGCAGCTGCAGCAGAGAGAGTCGGGCAATTGGTTAGTATTCATGTGATTCCTCGTCCCCATGAAGAAACGGCATCTATGTTGGTAAGAACGAAAGAAAAACCAGCAGAAGCAATCAAAGAAGTAGTTGAAATTGCAGAAGAAGCTGAGACAGAATCGAAACCAGAAGTAAAAGTAGAACAAGAAGAAGCATTCCAGAGTTATAGCAAAGCCCAATTAGAATCAATGACCGTACAAGAACTTAGAAAAATTGCTAGGGATATGAAAGAAATTGACCTAGGTAGAGCTGAGATAAGAGATGCGAAAAAAGGGTTGCTCATTGACAAAATTTTGGAGGCTACAAGGAAGGAGTGATACTAATTGCAATTAATTGATAAAGATCTACTTTCTGTCCAAGAGGTACGGGAACTTGTAAGTGCTGCAAAAAAAGCACAAGAAAAATTAGCAGATATGTCTCAAGAGCAAATTGACAGAATCATTAAACACATTGCAAATGCTGGCGTACGAAATGCATTACGTCTTGCTACGATGGCGAATGAAGATACTGGATTTGGGGTAATTCAAGATAAGGTAATCAAAAATGTATTTGCCAGCCAAGGCGTATATGATGCGGTAAAAGATTTAAAAACCATTGGAGAGATTGATAGAGATGATAAACAAAAGGTAAAAACAATTGCAGTTCCTGTTGGAGTTGTAGCAGGGATAATTCCATCAACGAATCCAACTTCTACTGTATTGTATAAAGCCATTATAGCGATTAAGTCAGGAAACTCCATTGTGTTTTCGCCGCATCCAGGTGCACTTCGCAGTATCTTAGAAACCGTAAAAGTGATTCGACAAGCACTTGCAGAAGCTGGAGCAGATGAAAATTTAGTCAGCTGTATTACAATCCCAACGATGCAGGCGATTGATGGATTAATGAAGCATCGAGATGTATCACTGATATTAGCAACAGGAGGGTCGGCGATGGTTCGGTCCGCATATTCTTCTGGAACTCCTGCAATTGGTGTTGGTCCTGGAAACTCGCCAACATTTATTGAAAGAACAGCGGATATTGCACAAGCAGTAAAAAGAGTGATGGATTCTAAAACATTTGATAATGGAACAATATGTGCCTCAGAACAATCGATTATCTGCGAAGAAGACATGAAAGACGTAATTCAAGCAGAAATGGAGCAACAAGGGGCCTACTTCTTAAATGAAGAAGAAAGCAAGAAATTAGGAGCATTTATTCTTCGTGCGAATGGGACAATGAATCCAGAAATTGTTGGAAGGGATGTACAAACCATTGCAAAACTATCTGGTTTATCGATTCCAAAGGATAGAAAAGTATTAGTAGCTAAGGAAGATGGAGTAGGGAGAGGTCATCCATATTCCAATGAAAAGCTAGCACCTATTTTAGCATTTTTTACTGGAAAGGATTATAAAGAAATCTGTGAAACTTGCTGTATCATCTTACATTATGAAGGAGCAGGTCATACATTTTCCATCCATACAAAAGATGATAAAATTGTAGAATATTTTGCAAAACGAATTCCAGCATCTAGAATTTGTGTGAATACACCAAGTGCTCTTGGTGGCGTTGGTGCAACAACAGGTTTGATGCCATCATTTACCTTAGGATGTGGAGCAATAGGAGGAAGTGCAACTTCTGATAATGTAGGGCCAATGAATTTGATCAATGTAAAAAAAGTCGCTTATGGAATCAAAGAGTTAGACGAGATAAAGGCTAGTATTCCAAACTGTGAAGAAGGAATTTGTGAAGTGAGTGATCCTTTAAAAGATATTTCGGTGGATCATATTGTTTCCATTATTATGGATAAACTAAAGAATATGTAATTATAGGAGGAAAATATTATGGCAGCAATGCAAGCATTAGGGATGATAGAAACAAAGGGTTTAGTAGCGTCAATTGAAGCAGCAGATGCAATGGTTAAAGCAGCAAATGTTACATTGATTGGAAAAGAGCATGTAGGTGGAGG
>CAYJKD010000104.1:0-4886 GCA_964370595.1 uncultured Lachnospiraceae bacterium | reverse complement strand
ATTGGAAAAGAGCATGTAGGTGGAGGTCTTGTTACTGTTATGGTAAGAGGTGATGTAGGTGCAGTAAAAGCAGCAACCGATGCAGGAGCAGCAGCAGCGGAGCGTGTAGGTGAATTGGTTTCGATTCATGTGATTCCACGCCCACATGGTGAAGTAGAGGCAATTCTTCCTTGTGTTAAGTAAGAGGTAAGCGATAAATAATAAAGGAGGTATAGAGCTTGAAGGTAATCACAGAAGCGATTTTGCGATCCGAATTAAAATCAGATGATATCGTAGAGTATGAAATACCGGATGGAAAACTTCTATCACCTGCCGCACGTGAATATTTGCAACAAAGAAAAATCAAAATCGTGACAAAGGAGCAGCTGGTAAAAAGAGCAGAAGAGGAAAAGAAAGAAGAAAGAAAATCTTCAAAGCCTCCTGTTCAATCAACCGTATGCAATCCAGAGGCTAAATTTGTGGATTATGTAACTGGAGCATTCTATTATGAAAAACCAGAGCACATGACACACCTAAAAGGCAATGTGTTAGTGAATAAAAATCATAAAAGAATTGCACTTCGTGGCAAAATTGACTCTTTAGAAGCTCAGATTGTTCTGACACAAGCAACATTAGCTTCTGAAGGGGCAAGTGAACGTTTGATTCGTGATTTAGGAGATATTTTACGAGTAGTTACATTGATTATGAGAAGCGATGTACTAGATTTGCCATTTGAAAATGAGATGATTTTAGGAATGTCAAAAGAAGAAATTCATGAGCGATCTCATAATCCACTAAAATTTTACAATGTAAAGCAGTTACTCTTAGCGGATTATTCTATGGGAAAAGAATATGCTATGATTAACCTACTTCGTGCTCAAGTAAGAGAATTAGAGGTGGTTGCAGTAGATGCATACTTTGAAAATGGAAAATATACAAAGGAAGATATTGTGAAAGAACTCAATCGACTATCTAGTTGCATGCATTTAATCGGGTGTATGTATTTGGCAGGTGAATATAAATGAGTGAAAGACAAATAGACGATATTTCAAAAAAAGTAATCGAATCTTTGCAAAAAACAGGGCTGGTACAAGTAGAGGTATCCGCAAGGCATGTGCATTTAACTTCAGAGCATATTGAAATCCTATTTGGAAGAGGCGCTAGCCTTACTCCGAAGAGAGAGTTGTCCCAACCTGGACAATATCTCTCGGAAGAGAGGGTTACTCTAGTTGGTCCCAAAGGGAAAAAAGAAAGAACGGCTGTGTTAGGGCCAGCACGCCCAGCGACACAAGTAGAACTTTCAAAGAGCGATTGTATCCAACTTGGAGTAGTGGCTCCGTACAGAGAGTCGGGAGATGTATCTGGAAGCGGTGGAATTACAATTGAAGGACCTATGGGAAGCATTACCATAGCTGAAGGGGTAATTATTGCAAGAAGTCATATTCATATGTTGCCAGAAACAGCTCAAATGCTAGAACTTAAAGATAAGCAAAAAATTCAAGTGGAGATGTTAACAGAGCGCCCTGTTGTATTTAAAGATGTAGTTGTGCGTGTATCTTCGCAGTTTCGTAATCGTATGCATATCGATTTTGATGAAGCAAATGCAGCAGCAGTAGAAGGATTTGTACTAGGAAAAATAATAAAAGATTAACGTGTTGAATAATAACTGGGAGTGTGGCAGGATGATGGATTTAAGTAGAATAAATGACTATATGCAACGTGTGGAAGATGCAGAGCTTGCGACACAAAAACCTGTCGGAAAAAACTTGAAAGTGGGATTGGATTTAGGAACTGCATATATTGTACTTGTAGTGCTAGATGAAGAAAACAATCCAATTGCAGTAGAAAAGCAAGCAGCAGATGTTTTACGAGATGGGGTTGTGGTTGATTATATTGGAGCTTTAGGCATCGTAAAGAAGCTAAAGGAAAATATTGAGAAACGCATCGGTGTCGAATTGAATCAATGCGCAATTGCAATGCCAGCTGGTACTGACAGCAGTGTTAAAACACACCAATATATTGCAGAAGGTGCAGGACTTGAGGTTGTTGCAATCTTAGATGAACCTAGTGCGGCTAATGCCATTTATCAAATCAGCAATGGCGTAGTTGTTGATATTGGTGGAGGAACGACAGGGCTTGCAATTTTAGAAAGTGGGAGAGTTGTTCAAATTGAAGATGAACCTACTGGAGGAACACACTTGTCATTGGTTTTGGCTGGAAATTATCGAATTAGTTTCGCAGAGGCAGAAGTGATAAAACAAGACTATAAAAAACATAAAGAAATTTTGCCAATCGTTCGACCTGTAGTTCAGAAGATGGCGACTATTATTAATCGATATGTGAATTCTGATGAAGTTGATGCAGTATATCTTTGTGGAGGAACTTGTTGCCTTACAGGAATAGAAGGAATCATTGAAGCTGAGACGGGGATAAAAACAATAAAACCGAATAATCCATTTTTAGTCACACCAACAGGGATTGCTATGAACTGTCCAGTTCATTCTTAAAGAGTACGGAAAAAGTAAGCATTTAGAAAGGGGGTTTAACCCTTGGATAAAGAAAGACTTATGGATGAGATTTTAAAACGGGTTCAACAGTTTATGGAAGAGGAGAAGCATATAACAGAAGAACCTGATGTTTGCTATATTGACTTTTTAGAATCTTCATCTACAGGAAATAATTGTGAAAGTGCAGAGATTCGATTGAAGAATTTAACAATTGAAGCAATGGTGCAGATTGCTATGGGGCAATGTGATAAACCACAGACCAAAATTGTTAGAGATGCATTTTTATTAGGTAAAAACGTGTATGTTAAAAAGGAGGAGATTGAACTTTTCCAGTATAAGCAAACAGCGGCTATCACATATTATCAAATGCTAAAAGGCTATCTAGATTTATTAGAAAAGAGTGGATTGATAATTTGTACAGAGTATTGTGATGTTCGAAAAAAAGAACACTCATATATTTGTGAAAAGGATAGCGAGAAAAAAAATCAGGTCTTTGTATCTAAAAATGATGGAGAGGTTGTGAAGAAAAAACTTCTTACGGAGCAGGATTTGATTGGATATAACATTGCAGGGGTTTCCAAATTACATGTGAGTAACAAAACGATAATTACTGATTTAGCTAAGGATTATGCAAGACAATATCGAATTGAAATTCTTAGGGATAATAAGTAATAGATACAGTTATGAGAGGAGTGATCATACATGAAAGTAGCGAAGGTAATAGGCAACATATGGGCAACGAGAAAAGAAGAAAAACTATCGGGACTTAAACTGTTACTGGTACAGCCTCTCAATGTCTGTGATGATTCTTATGTTTCAGAACCGATTGTTGCTGCAGATATTATTGGTGCAGGAATTGGTGAGACAGTATTGATTGTTGGTGGAAGTTCTGCAAGGAGTGCAGCAGGCGATATGTCAATTCCAGTGGACGCTAGTGTTGTTGGAATTGTAGATGACATGGAAATATCTTAATAATCGTTACAACTATCAAATATAGAGAAGTGGTGAAAAATGAGCATAGTAGATATTGTAAAACAAGCCGGAATTGTTGGAGCTGGTGGAGCGGGATTTCCTACCCATGTAAAGTTAAATGCAAAAGCGGAATGTTTTATCATCAATGCTGCAGAATGTGAACCCTTAATAGAAACAGATAAATATATCTGTCGTACTTATGCAGATAAAGTGGTTGCTGCAGTGGTTGAAGTCAGTAAGCATCTAGGTGCAAAGCGAAATGTGATTGCTCTCAAAGGCAAATACAAAGAAGAAATTTTGTCTTTAAAAAATGCTATTGTGAAAGCAAATGCACCGATTGAAATTTTTGAAATGAGAACTTTTTATCCAGCAGGAGATGAGCAGATTATGGTTCAGCAGGTAATGGGACGAAGTGTACCAGAACGTGGATTGCCATTAGATGTAGGGGCAGTAGTAGATAATGTAGGAACATTGCTAAATATCTATGATGCACTAAGTGGCAAAGCGGTTACGAGAAAATTATTATCTGTTGTTGGAGAAGTAAAAGCACCCATTATGCTGGATGTTCCAATTGGAACTAAGATTATTGATTGTATTAAAATGGCTGTACCTACGATGGAAGAATATAATATTATTCTTGGTGGTCCTATGATGGGGAAAGTAGTAACAGATCCAGATCAAATACAAGAAGAAGTAGTAAAAAAAGTAAGTGGAAATATAATTGTGCTTCCTAAAAATCATTATCTATTTGACATGAGTGGAAAAAGCATGGAGCGTATTATTTCCCAAACAAGAAGTGCTTGTATTCAGTGTAGAATGTGTACAGATTTATGCCCTCGTTATCAAATTGGTCATTCAATGAATCCACATATGATTATGCGGAATTTGAACCGAGAAGCAACGATTACAGATGAAAGTGAATATGTAAGGGCGTTCTCTGATGCAGTAAATTGTTGTGAGTGTGGTGCCTGTGAACTGTTTTCTTGTCCAATGGGGCTTTCTCCAAGAAAAGCCAATATTTATATTAAGGGAAAATTGAGAGAACGTGGAATACAAATTCCTAAAAAGCCAGAACCACAAGCAAGGAAAAGTGTAGATGATACTAAAATTCCAACGAATCGATTAATTGCACGTCTTAACCTATCTAGTTATGAAGGAAAACATGCACATGATTGTATCACGTTAGAATCGAATCAAGTACTAATTCCACTATCACAACATATTGGAAGACCAGCAAGTCCTATTGTTTGCACAGGGGATCATGTTTCAATAGGACAATTGATCGGATCGGTGGAGGAAGGTGCACTTGGTGCAAACATCCATGCAAGTATCAATGGAACAGTAATAGATGTTTCCGATATTGGAATTACGATATCATCATAAATAGCTGATAGAATGGAGAACGGTATGGGAAATGCCATAGGAATG
>CAYJKD010000103.1:0-9657 GCA_964370595.1 uncultured Lachnospiraceae bacterium | reverse complement strand
TTAATGTAAATTCTGGATTTGGTTAATAAACCTATTATGATGTAACTAAATTATGTCCTACGCTCCAATTCCTGGTTCAAACGGATGGTCTGTATTCATCTCAGCAGAGCAAAGTGAATTCTTATCAAAAATGACACAATCAATTTTTATTAATGTTGCATTAGGTGTAATTAGTATGCTTGTTGCAATTGTATTAGTTAGCATTATTTCCAATAAAATATCGAAACCGATTACCCTTTGTGCTAATCGTTTAGATAAATTAGTGGCAGGTGATTTACATTCTCCTGTACCTGAATTCAACACACAAGATGAAACCGGGAAACTTGCTGCCTCTACAAAAGCCCTTACCCATATGCTATCCATCATAATTGCGGATATCGGACATGCTTTAGAATCCGTTGGTAATGGAGATTTATGTGCCGATAGTGATGCAGAACAATATTATGTTGGAGACTTTCAAAAACTATATGAAAGTGTTGATATCATACAAGTAAACCTATCCAATACCATTTCTAAAATTAACAATGTTTCTGGTCAAGTTAGTTCTGGAAGTGAACAAGTTGCTTCTGGTGCACAATCTCTAGCAGAAGGTACCATGGATCAAACCTCTTCGATTGAAGACCTGGGGTCAACAATTGATGATATCAACCAAAAGATTCAGCAAACTGCTGAAGATTCCAAACGCTCTAGAGTCGCCAATGACCAAGCACAAAAAGCTCTAACACAAAGTCAATTACAGATGAAAGAAATGGTTACTGCCATGAATAACATCAGTGCTAAATCCAATGAAATAAGCAAAATCATTAAGGCGATTGATGATATTGCATTCCAGACAAATATCCTATCTCTTAATGCTGCTGTAGAAGCAGCACGCGCTGGAGCTGCTGGAAAAGGATTTGCTGTTGTTGCTGATGAAGTTCGTAACCTAGCAACCAAATCTGCCCAATCTGCAAAAGATACTACGGCTTTGATTGAAGAAACTGCTAGTGTAGTTGCAATTGGTAACTCAATTGCTCATAATACATCAGAATCCATTGATATTGCAATAAAAAGTGCAAATGAACTCAGCCAGCTTGTCGATCGTATTGCTACCGCATCCACACTCCAAGCAGATGGCGCTATTTTAATCAAATCTGGAATTGATCAAATTTCAGGTGTTGTTCAAATCAACTCAGCCACTGCAGAAGAAAGTGCTTCTGCAAGCTCAGAATTATCAAACCAAGCACAAATGCTTAAGAATTTAGTATCAAAATTTACATTATCACCAAATTTTCAGGATAATTCAGAAACCCTAACAAGCCCAAGTTATCCTCAAGACAATTTTGATCAAGTGGAACAACCAACCTATCATAATAACAAATATTAAACTATCATGCATAGTAGCAATGCTTGTTGAAAGAAGCTATTGAGCAATAGTGACTCTCAACTAAATTAGCATCTAACCTTAAGAACCCTAGCACCAATCAGATTTCCTAACGAAACTGATTCATACTAGGGTTCTATTTTTCTTTCTTTTTTTGATGTTACATTTATTTTAGAATAATTCCTCTCTAAATATTATGATGGATTAGACCAATGATACTTTGACCCAAGATACTACACATGACCATTTGACCTTAGTATCATATTATTGATTCAATATTTTTTTCAAGTCAGCTTCCGGTGTACTAGTAGGAGCAATATGATATGTTTCAATTAAAACATTTAATATATTATTGGATATAAACGCAGGTAATGTTGGACCTAATATTATGTTTTTAATATCTAAATGAAGTAATGATAACAATATAGCCACAGCCTTTTGCTCATACCAAGACAATACCATTGATAGCGGCAATTCATTTACAGAACATTCAAATGCATCTGCCAAAGCAACTGCCACTTTAATCGCACTATATGCATCATTGCACTGTCCCATATCCATTATTCTTGGTAATCCTTCAATCTCTCCAAGATTTAAGTCATTAAATCGATATTTACCACATGCAAGAGTTAGAATAATACTATCATTTGGTGTGTTTTTTACGAATTCCGTATAATAACTTCTTCCTGGTGCCGCTCCATCACAACCTCCTACTAGGAAGAAATGCTTTATCTTTCCTCGTTTCACCAAATCTACCACTTTATCTGCCACAGAAAGTATTGTCCCATGGGAGAATCCAGTTGTAACAGTTTTTCCACCGTTAATTCCTACTAGTTCCTTATCTTCTTGATAACCACCATACTCCAAAGATTTCTCTATTACTTTAGAAAAATTTTTTTCTTCTCCAATATGTGTTAATTCTGGATAAGATACAACTGAAGTTGTAAAAACTCGATCCTTATAGCTATCTTTTACTGGCATCAGACAATTGGTAGTAAATAAAACAGGCGCTGGAATATTGTGAAATTCACTCTGCTGGCTTTGCCATGCCGTTCCAAAATTTCCCTTTAAATGCGTATATTCTTTCAACTTTGGATATGCGTGTGCAGGTAGCATTTCGCTATGTGTATATATATTTATTCCTTTATCTTTCGTTTGTTCTAATAATTGCTTCAAGTCATATAAATCGTGCCCACTGATTACAATAAATGGTCCTTTTTCAATTCTAAGTGATACCTGTGTTGGCTCTGGAGTTCCATAAGTTTCCGTATTCGCACGATCTAATAGCTCCATACATAACAAATTTATACGCCCAACTTCAAGAACAATTGGAAGTAACACATCTGCATCACATTCATATCCAACATAAAATAATGCTTTATATAAAAACGTATTTATCTCTTCCTCTACATATCCTAATACCATCGCATGATGCGCATATGCTGCCATTCCCCGAATTCCAAATAATATCAGTGATTTAAGGGAACGAATATCTTCATTTGCATTCCATAAAGTATTCATGTCAAAATCTTCATTTCGCCCACATGAGGAAGAACAGGCTTGACAGGCAGGTACGATTCGCTGTTTTTCACTTCGAACCAACTCAATTTGCTCCTTCAATGTATCATTGTTAAAATTCACATTCGTAACTGTGGTAAATAGTGCATTAATTACGATTTTTGCTGTTTGATCCGATGGTTTTGAATTCCCTTCAAGTGCACGTGCTAGTCCAATTAAAGCACCAGTTAGTTCATCCTGTAGATTTGCATTATCTGATTTTTTTCCACAAACTCCACTTTTCCCTTCGCAACCAGTATTATTTGCAGTTTGCTGACATTGGTAACAAAACATTTCTTTCATTCGGTCGCCTCCTTGACTTTATTATTTCCACATTATAATATATTACTTATAAGAAATCCGTTGTTTAAACAACAAAAGGAGGATATATGGAAAAATATTTTCATTTAATTCATCAAAACGATTTATTTGAAGGAACTTCAAGAAATGATTTCGAAACAATGATTTCTTGTCTAGGTCCTATCTACAAAAAATACACAAAAAGTGAATTCATATTACATTCAGGAGACCGAATAGATTTCATTGGAATCGTAATTACTGGAGTGATAAAGGTAATTAAAATTGATGAAGAAGGAAATGAATCAATTCTTAATAAATTAACCTCTCTAGAAATGTTTGGTGAGGTTTTTGCATGTGCTAATGTTTTACAAAGCCCAGTTTCAATTATTGCTGAATCCGATTGTAATATTTTATTTTTAAACTATAAAAAAGTCATAACTGTCTGTAATGCTTCTTGTGAATTTCATCAAACTTTAATTAGTAATATGCTTAAAATCATTGCAAAAAAAAGTCTTTTTCTCAACCAAAAAATTGATATTATTTCGAAAAAAACATTAAGAAGTAAGCTTCTTGCCTTCTTTGATTATGCAAGAAACGGACAAACTAAATTTGTAATCCGTTTAAACAGAGAAGAACTTGCTAATTTCCTTTGTGCAGATCGAAGTGCTATTAGCTCTGAGCTTTCTAAAATGCAAAAAGAAAATCTAATCAAGTATCATAAAAATGAATTTGAGCTCTTGCCTTAAGATTAGGTAATCAATTATAAAACAAAGTTTTCAAATCTTTTATAACCACGAAAGGAATCCTATGTTAAAAATTGCAATTTGTGATGACTACCAACTAGATCAAGACCGTTTGGTAGAATGCTTCCATGAGTTATCATCATTTCAAATCTCTGATTGTTCAATACACCATTTTTTTTCTGGTGAAGAACTTTGCCAATTTGGTACAAGTAAGTTTGATTTAATATTTTTAGATGTCGTCATGGAAGGTTTTGACGGAATTGAAACGATGAATCGATTCATCAGTACCAATACTCTTATCATATTCATGTCTACTACCAATGATCGGTTACGCGAGATGTTCTCTCCCAACGTTATAGGATTTTTAGATAAACCGATTGCCCTTGATCAGCTACATATGCTATGGAACAAGGCTTTATCACGTATAAATGCTCAAAAACAACATGTTTTTTCTTATAAAAAAAACAGTGCTGTGTGTGTAATTCCTTGTATCGATATCCTCTATCTAGAAAGTGCAGGTCATTATATCCACATCCACACGATTAGAGAAGTCATTACCTATAAAGGAAGAATTCGTGATGTATGGAACAGCCTAAAAGATAATGAGACCTTTTGTATGCCAAATCGTTCTTACGTAGTAAATCTACACTATCTTTCTTTGAAAACCAAAAACACTTTGACGGTGTCCAATGATGAAATTTCTATTGGGCGTACCAATCGCCAAGATACCATTGCACGCATTTTAACCTTTGCCAGCAAAAAGGGTGGATACTCCCTAGACTAATAGCAATTTTGTTATTCGCGTACGCTGATGTGTCGTTTAAGAACAATTATAGACAAATAAAACGTCTCCATGCTATACTCCTAAGCGAAATTCACTTTACAAGTGAGAGGAGGAATGGTCATGTATAATTCAGATCCCATATTAGGACACTTTTGTACTGCTGCTAGAGCAAGTCATCCAAAGGTTTATTTAGCAGTCTTCCTACGGATCCTTATCTGCTTACCCGTTTGGGCTCTATTCATTATTCACAATACTTGGGCAGAAACGATTATCATTATAGGTATTAGCCTTGTGCCAATTGTATTACCACTTCGCCATCTTGGCGATACCATCTCCATTTATGAAAATGGTTTTCTCTGGAATGGGAAGTCATATCTAAAGGAAGATTTAGGTGGTTTTCAGTGTGTACGTCCTCATCCATGGTGTTGGATTGGAAGAATATACCTCAATACCAGTCGAGGTTCGCTCAACGTAACCTATGTCAAAAATCCTATGGATGCCATTTTACACCTCCAACAAAATCAAAAAGAAATGAGGAATTATTAACATGGAAACTTGGCAAATTGCACTCATCGTTGTTGTCATTATTGGCTGTGTTGTTTTTGAGATGGCTAAATCAAAAAAAGCAAAAACTGCTGCCGATAGTGGTCAAGACAAAAACGCCATACAGGCTATCGCTAATGAGTTAGTGCCTATGGCAGGTAATTTTACTACTGTACATGCTTATTGGGAAGAAAAAGATATCAGTGGAACTGCTAGTCGTGTAAAAGTAGCTACTTCTACCTGGCACTTCGCCTTATCTTTTAATCACGAAGAAGCTTATGTCATCCCTTTACAATTAGGCGAACATAACATCGGACATGGAGAAGCCATCCGCTATACCCCAGAAAATGTCAGTCTAGTGAATGGAAAAGACGGTCAAAGTTGGGTTAGTTTTTATGGTCTAGATGGAGAAGAACTGATTTCATTATTTGTAGATGGTCAACTTCTTAAGAGTGATGATAAGGCACTAAACATCAACCAAATTGAAGAACAGGAGCGATTCCGTAGTTGGGTTCCTCGATTTATGACTTTGGTTAATACTGCTCATGGTACTACTGCAAGTGGAAAAATCAAGAAAAAGTAGAAGGCAGAGCATATTCGAATTGAACAAAAACGGCTTTTGATACAGAACTTATCAACCTATTTTACCAAAAAGAGAACCCCTAGCCAAAGGTTCTCTTTTTGTTTGCTATTCTATTTCACTTTCCGTTAATCATTTAGCCGTTTATAGTATAAAATCCTCATCACTTATTTCGAGTAAGCCAATCTGGATATTCGTGGGATACACTTCGTCCTACATAATGTGCATCACAATATTTTTTCAACCTCTCTCTTGCCACTTTCGTTGATAAATCTTCAATGAGTTCGTGTGGTAAATGATGAGAAAATGGACAGGCTGACATGCACATACCACAATCCGATCCTAAGTGTTGCCACATAGAAATACAAATTTCATCATTAAAATCTTCTAACTTATCCTTAATCGCTTTTGCAGAGCAGTGTTTTTGACATCGCTTACATTCATTACAGAATGCTCGAATATATAATCGTTCTTTTTCATCTGCAATCAATGGTAGATTGGTACTGACAAGTCCTAACCGTACTCTTGGTCCATATTCCTTAGTAACCAACAATCCATTTAGACCAATTTCTCCTATTCCTGCATCTTGACAAACTTTTACAAGTGGAAACAAATAGTTTCCATCCATATTATTACGTGCTTCAAACCCTAATTCTCTTATATAGTACGAAATTACCATTCCGATTACTGCTGCATCCACATATCCTTTAGAGGTGGCAATGGATTGAATTACATTAGGAGCTGTATCAATAAGTGCCTCTTCCATTTCTACGCAAAACGCGATACCGTATTTGTAAATTGGGGCAATTTCTACCCCATAATCTTTTTCTGGTCTCCCTTTATGACTATAATAATGTTCCTCATTTAATTTTACAATCCGAATATCCTTAGCACCATAATACATTCCAAGCCCTTTTACAATTTTTGTAAGTACTTCTGGTTTTTGAGTGGATTGCTTTTCATTTACCTTACCTTCTGATAAATGCTTTATATCGCCTAGAAAATCAAATACGCCAAAAGGAATACTTGAAATTTCTTTATTGTACATTCCCGATTGTTCATCACCCATAATTGGTCGCCGACGCATCTTTTCATCAAATTCTAATTTATCAGGATTTCTTCCATAATAATCCTCATGCATAAATGTTCCTTTTTCATAGGAACATCTTGCAAATAATATATCCCGTTCATCTTTTTTCTTCATAATCAAACTCCATCTTCTCATGCTTCAAAATGAAACTAGCATTCTTTTTTTCCACTTGCTCTTATAATATCGTAGCAAATATAGAATTGCAAGAAAAAACAAGTTAACTTCCAATAGTTTATCCTATCTCTAGAATAAAATTATTATATAAAAACATTTTATATTTGTATAAAGATGTCTATTTATGTGATACAATCACATTGCATAAATGCAAAACTACCATAATAATTAGGAGAATTAGAAAATGACAGAATTAGAAAAACGAAATGAAGGCATGTTATATGATGCCAATTTTGACCAAGAAGTTATCTCTCATATAGTAAGATGTAAAGATTTGTGCTTTGAATACAACTCACTAAAACCGTCACTTGGCGATGAGAGACTTGCTCTACTAGAAAAAATATTAGGATCTTTTGTTAATATTTATGCTATTCAAAGTCCTTTTTGGTGCGATTATGGTTACAATATCCATATCGGTAAAAACTTTTTTGCAAACCATGGATTAGTTATTTTAGATTGTGCAAAGGTTACATTTGGAGATAATGTCTTTATCGCTCCAAATTGTGGTTTCCATACAGCTGGACATCCAATTGATGCAGAAACAAGAAATAAAGGACTGGAATTTGCACATCCAATCACAGTTGGTGATGATGTTTGGTTTGGTGCTGGTGTACAGGTTATGCCTGGTGTTACGATTGGAAATAATGTTGTTATTGGCGCTGGAAGCATTGTAACAAAAGATATCCCTGATAATGTTATTGCAGTGGGAAATCCTTGTAAAGTTTTACGGGCAATTACTGACGAAGATAAACTTAGAGATTATAGTTATAAGAAAACAAAATAGCTTCGTAATAACTGCTAGTCTAATATCTTCACTGATTTACTTATATAAAAATCCCCAGCAAATCGCAACCTCTGCTAGGGATTTTCATTAATAGTTATATTCCCATTCACGGAATGACAACTTCCAATCCATTTTAAAATTTGGAGAACTTTCCATGATTAGTTTTTTATAGATTTCTTTTCGGTTTTCAACTCCAGTCAAATTCCCCGTTGCCTCTGCGTATCCGACAAAATACTGCTCTACCATATGTTCCCAACTAGTAAAATTAGCTTGATAATTACTAGCTAGTTCTGCAAATAATGTATTGTATTGAGATCTCGTGATCATTTCTGCGGAATAAGCTAGACACAATAATTGTGCACAAAGGCTATAATTCCAACTAAGCTCACTTGCTTCTCCTGATTTATTATCCAAGATTGGGCGAATATCTTGTTCAATAAAATTACGTGCACAATTGGGGTCATTTGTAACTGTGATCGCCCAATCACGTCTCAGTACCTGTATCGAAGATTTTTTTGAAAATCTTCCGCCTAATTTCGATGCATCTCCTCCTACACTTGCACACCATATCGAGCACGTATCAAGGCACCAACGTTCTTGACTATCTCTTGGCACTACATAATCTGCATCATCCTGCTTATTTTTCTTTAAAAAATCAAAAAAACCCATGTTTCCATCTCCTCTATGATAACTAATTTGTCAACCCTTCATTGTGAAGTATTGCCATAAAAACTATATTATCATATATTCCATTCAAAATAATACATCGTTCATAGGAAGTCTAAATTCGTACGTGAATCGCATATAATGATTACTCAGCAACTATTGAACTAAAAAGACATGGCATAAGATGTTCTACGTTTCATCCATTTACATTTAAAGTAAATTCGTATAGAATAAATATTGGTAACTCCATTTATTACCAAATAATCACTTATAGAATACAATGAGGAAATAACAGCTATGTCAAAAAATCATTTACCAACTGCTCACAGGATATGCAAATCTTTCGTAATATTACTTTTAATGATTTCCCTATACGGGTGCACAAACTCAAAAAGCAAAATAACAGTAGACCCAGAGCTTATCGAAAATTTAAAACAAGCTACTGCAACACCTATAGATACGCCCTCAATAGAATCCGAAGATTCAACTATGTATGATATGGGGTACCTATCTTTTGCCGTCCCGAATGATTTTACAAAAACACCTGAAGGAGATTTTTTTACAAATGAGTTCTCCTATATTGGTCTTACCTCTATAACTGCTTTAGGATTAGATGAGGAGCATACATATGATATGACTGTCGCATTGATTCAAGAATATGGAGATATCCTATACTATACTCCATTTAACCAAATGCAACCAACGAACTTTGGCTCAGTCCCTGCCTATTTAGGTGAAATTCATGCACAGTATGAAAATGGCACTTATTGGACACATGGTGTACTATCTGTTCCTTTATCCAATCTTCACATCATTCTTTCAACTATGGCTGGGGATTTATCCTCCGCAGAAACACTCCTTCATAATCAATTAGATAGTGTGATTTCAAATTATGATGGGGAAAATTTTATCACTGGTCATCACTTCTATCATACTATAACAAATAATACAATTGTGTTTAATGAAGATACTAGTTTTCGTCTTTCTAACGAATCTAATTATGTAGATGGAACTTATCAAGTCTATGCTGGTCAAGATGCATTAAATGCGATATCAAACTATCCAGAGTATGG
>CAYJKD010000102.1:0-9844 GCA_964370595.1 uncultured Lachnospiraceae bacterium | reverse complement strand
TGTTTTCTTATTTGTACCAAGTAAGACAAATGGAAGATGGTATTTATTTAGCGGCATTGGTGTTTTTTAGTTCATGGGGTTCTGATACATGCGCATATTGTGCAGGTATGCTATTTGGAAAACATAAATTAGCACCAAAACTCAGTCCGAAAAAAACAATAGAAGGATCGTTAGGCGGTGTATTAGGTGCTACTGCTTTAGGTCTTTTCTATGGTATTTTGTTTGGAGAAAATATGAATCAAATTTCAGACCCAAGTTTTGTATGTGCAATTTCTTGTGGAATCGGATCTATCATTTCACAAATCGGTGATCTTGCTGCTTCAGCGATTAAAAGAAATCATAATGTGAAAGATTATGGATCATGTATTCCTGGACATGGTGGAATACTAGACCGTTTTGATAGTATGTTATTTACAGCTCCAGCAGTATTTTTTGCTCTGACATTTCTGTAATTAACTGGAATAGAAATGAAGCAGATATTAAATTTTAGAGAGGCCGTTATGAAGCAGATAGCAATATTGGGATCAACAGGATCCATAGGGACACAAACATTAGAAGTGATTGAAAATAATAATAAATTTCGAGTTGTATCGTTAGCAGCAGGAAGTAATATTGAATTGCTAGAGGCGCAAATTCGTAAGTTCCATCCAGAAAAAGTGGCAGTTTGGGACGAGAAAAAAGCAAATGAACTAAAAGTGCGAATAAAAGATTTACAAGTAGAAGTCCTATACGGAATGGATGGATTGATTCAAGTTTCTACAATTGAAAAAGTGGATGTCGTTGTAACAGCACTAGTGGGTATGATTGGAATTCGACCAACGATTGCTGCGATTGAAGCTGGAAAAGATATTGCCCTAGCGAACAAAGAAACATTAGTAACAGCAGGTCATTTAATAATGCCTTTAGCAAAACGATGTGGTGTCAAAATTTTACCAGTAGATAGTGAGCATAGCGCTATTTTTCAATGCTTGAATGGGGAAGCTTATCAAGAGATTCATAAGATTATTTTGACAGCTTCTGGTGGACCATTTCGAGGTCGTACCTTGAAGCAATTAGAGGAAGTTACTTTAGAGGATGCATTAAAGCATCCGAATTGGGCAATGGGGAAGAAAATAACGATTGATTCTTCAACTATGGTAAATAAGGGATTAGAAGTAATAGAAGCGAAATGGTTGTTTGATGTTACTTTTGATCAAATTGAAGTGGTAGTTCAACCTCAAAGCATCATACATTCTATGGTGGAATTTGAAGATGGCGGGGTAATGGCACAACTTGGAACACCTGATATGAAATTACCAATCCAATACGCTCTTACATATCCAAGGAGAAACTATTTAAGAGGAGAAAGGCTTGATTTTAATAAACTTTCTTCGATTGAATTTCAACCAGATTATAAAGTGTTTCGAGGGTTATCACTCGCATTTGAAGCAGGCAAAATAGGTGGTAGTATGCCAACCATTTATAATGCAGCTAATGAAAGAGCAGTTAGTATGTTTCTTGAAGGAAAAATATCTTATCTTGATATTGTTAATCTTATTGAAGGAGCCATGCAAGCTCACACTTGTATCTGTGAACCAAATCTAGAACAGATTTTAGAAACAGAGCAAGAGGCATATGATTTTATAGAAAGTAGGTGCCAAGGTGCTTAATATTTTAATTTCAATTTTATTGTTTGGAGTAATTGTATTTATTCATGAATTAGGACATTTTTTATTTGCTAAATGGAATGGAATTGGCGTAATTGAATTCTCAATTGGTATGGGACCACGTTTTTTTACATTTGTAAAAGGAGAAACAAGGTACTCACTTAAGGTTTTTCCTTTTGGAGGTTCTTGTATGATGGTAGGTGAGGATACGGAAGATTCGGATCCAAGAGCTTTCCATAAAAAAACACCATTAGCTCGTATCAGTGTAATTGCGGCTGGTCCAATTTTTAACTTCATATTAGCTTTTTTCTTTGCTGTAATCATCGTGTGGAATATTGGACACAATCCTCCAATTATTACTGGAACAGTAGAAGGTCTTCCTGCGGTAGAGGCAGGATTGGAAGCAGGGGATCGGATTATAAAACTAAATAATAGATCCATAGTTACAGCGCAAGATGTTTCTACATATCTAATGATGAACATGGAACAAGATGTTTTGGTTACCTATGAACGACCAGAAAATGGACAATGGACCGAAGGGGCTACTTTTGATACATTTACAACGACAATAACACCTGCATTTAATGAAGAATATAATAGCTACATGATTGGAATTCAATTACAAAGTACTCCTGAAGTAGTTAGAAATCCCGTTGATTTGATTTATTATTCTGGTTATGAAGTTATGAATACCATTCGTTCCACCTTTGATAGCCTAAAATTGATGTTTTCTCAAAGAGTAGAAGTGGATGAAGCCGTAGCAGGTCCAGTTCGAATTGTTTCAATTGTCAGTGAAACCGTGGATGCAAGTAGAGAATCAGGAATAGGTGCACTAATAACGATGCTTTCTTATTGGGGTCTTATGCTTAGTGCAAGCTTAGGCATTTTGAATTTGCTACCAATTCCTGCACTAGATGGAGGGCGATTGGTGTTTTTGTTTATTGAGCTTGTAAGAGGAAAACCAATTGATCCGAGCAAAGAAGGCATGGTTCATATGATTGGCATGATTTTACTGATGATTTTAATGGTTGTTGTATTGGTAAATGATATCCAAAATCTATTTTAGGAGTGTTGAGAATGAAAGGTCGTGCAAAAACAAGAGAGATTTCCATTGGAAATCGAATAATTGGTGGGACAAATCCTATTTTAATCCAGTCCATGTGTAATACTGCAACGGAGGATATGGAAGCAACTGTAAAGCAAATACTTGCATTAGAAAAGGCAGGATGTGAAATTGTCCGTGTAGCAATTCCAACAATGGAAGCAGCCAAAGCGATTGCTCGAATAAAAGAACAGATTCATATTCCTTTAGTAGGGGATATCCACTTTGATTATCGTCTAGCAATTGCTGCGATGGAACATGGAGTTGATAAAATTCGAATTAATCCAGGAAACATCGGATCCAATGAAAAAATCAAAGCAGTAGTTGATAAGGCAAAAGAATTAAATATTCCGATTCGCGTTGGGGTCAATAGTGGTTCTTTAGAGAAACATTTGATTGAAAAATATCAAGGTGTAACTGCTCAAGGTCTTGTGGAAAGTGCGATTGATAAAGTGAAAATTATTGAGAACTTGGGATATGAAAATCTTGTTGTAAGTATTAAATCTTCAGATGTAATGATGTGTGTTGAAGCACATGAAGAACTTAGTAAATGTATGGATTATCCTTTGCATATAGGTATAACAGAATCTGGGACAGTGAATGCTGGGAATATTAAATCAGCAATCGGATTAGGTTTGATATTGAACCAAGGGATTGGAGATACGATACGAGTTTCCCTTACGGGAGATCCTAAGGAAGAAATTAAATCTGCAAAAATCATTCTTCGAACCTTAGGCCTTCGAAAAGGTGGAATTGAGGTAGTTTCTTGCCCTACTTGTGGTCGTACAAAAATAGATTTAATCACACTAGCAAATCAGGTGGAAACCATGGTAGCTGAGTTTGATGACTTATCAGTAAAGGTTGCAGTTATGGGATGCGTTGTAAATGGACCTGGAGAAGCAAAAGAAGCAGATTTAGGTATTGCAGGCGGTATCGGAGAAGGACTTTTAATAAAAAAAGGTAAAATAATAAAGAAAGTAAAAGAAGAACTGCTATTAGAAACACTTAGAAATGAATTATTAGAACTTAGGGAGATGTTATGAAAGATTTTTTAGAAGTATTTCCAAATCTTAAAATTTCAGATTCCATAATGGATATTTTAAAATTGATGAAAGTAGAGAAAGTTGCGTTGTCATCAGATCGGCAACGTATGAGAATCTATCTGTTTTGTCCAAGATTAGTTCCTAAATCAATTATTTATGATATGGAACGAGGGATAAAAGAGCAATTATTTCATGGAAAGCAAATGGAGATTAAGATTCAAGAACGTTTCCAACTATCATCTCAATTCACCCCTAAAACCCTAATGGATGCTTATAAAGAAAGCATCCTTTCTGAGTTAAAGGGATATAGCATTATACAATATTCTATGCTCCGAAAATCTATGATCACATATCCAAGGGAAAATTTGATCCGATTGACAATTGAAGATACTATGGTCAATAAAGAAAAAACAGGAGAATTTAAAAGAATATTAGAAAAGATTTTTTTTGAACGCTGTGGAATCGGAGTAGATATTGAATTTGAATTCATTCAGCAGACAACATCGAAAGAAAATTTGGAACGCAAATTAAAAATGAAAGCAGAAACCATTAGGCGAGTAGAAGCTGCGTTAGCGAGTTCAGAAGAAAAAGAAATTAAAAAATCAGAAGAAAAACTTGTAAAGAAGAATCAACAAAAGAAAACGGATTGGAGTAGTGGAAATCGAAGCAAGTCGGATAATCCAGATGTGTTGTTCGGAAAAGATTTTTCAGATGATTTCACTACCATCGATAAGATTGAAGGAGATGTTGGTCAAGTTACTATTCGAGGTAAAATTTTAAAGGTAGACAGTCGCTTACTCAGAAGTGAAAAAACACTTATAATTTTTACGATTACAGATTTTACTGATACGATTACGGTTAAATTATTTGTAAATAAAGACCAGGTAGCACAGGCTAGCAATGCAGTTTCAAAAGGTAAATTTATTCGAATCAGTGGAATGGCGACGATTGACCGATTTGATGGAGAATTGACAATTGGTTCAATTGTTGGAATTAAATCATCGGAAGACATTCGCCCTAAACGAATGGATACAAGCATTGAAAAAAGGGTAGAACTTCATTGTCATACAAAAATGAGCGATATGGATGGTGTTAGTGATGCAAAATCCTTGATTAAGAAAGCAAAAGAGTGGGGAATGGAAGGGATTGCAATTACAGATCATGGATGCACACAAAGTTTTCCTGAAGCGAGCCATGCTCTTGATCGAGGGGATTCATTTAAGGTGATTTATGGTGTAGAAGGTTATCTTGTAGACGATATGAAAGAACTTGTGGAGGGAGCAAAGGGGCAAACGTTAGATGACTCCTATATTGTATTTGATCTTGAAACTACAGGTTTTAGCCCAGAAAAGAATAAGATTATTGAAATAGGTGCTGTAAAAGTAGTAAATGGATCGATTGTCGAAACATTTAGTAGCTTTGTTAATCCAGGGATTCCTATTCCATTTGAAATTGAGCAGTTAACTGGAATAAATGATGGCATGGTGCTAGAAGCTCCATGCATTGACGAAGTGCTTCCTAAGTTTCTTGGATTCTGTGAAGGGTCAGCTTTTGTTGCACATAATGCATCTTTTGATATGAGTTTTATTTTAAACAATGCTAGAAAGTTAGGGTTTGAATTAGAACCCACTGTACTAGATACGGTAAGTTTAGCAAGATTCCTACTTCCTAACCTGAATCGGTATAAATTGAATCTAGTTGCTAAAGCGTTAAATATTAAGCTAGAAAATCATCACCGAGCAGTAGATGATGCATCCGCTACCGCTGAAATTTTTCTAAAGTTTATTACAATGTTAAAAAATCGTGGAATTAATAATTTACAAGCTTTAAATGAGCTTGGGAACCTTTCGGAAGATGCGATTAAAAAATTACCAACAAATCATATAATAATATTAGCAAAAAATGAAATCGGTCGTGTGAATTTATACCGTTTAGTTTCTTGGTCACATATCAACTATTTTTCAAGAAGACCAAGAATTCCTAAAAGTGTACTTTCGAAACACAGAGAAGGATTGATTATAGGGACAGCTTGCGAAGCTGGAGAACTCTTTCAAGCAATTCAAAGAGGTGCTTCTCAAAGTGATTTGATTAAAATCGCAAAATTCTATGATTATCTTGAAATTCAACCTGTAGAGAATAATGAATTTATGATTCGAGATGATAAGTTTGCTGTAAACAGTTGGGAAGAACTTCGTGAGTTTAATCGTAAAATTGTGCAATTGGGAGAAGTTGTTAATCGCCCAGTTTGTGCTACATGCGATGTTCATTTTTTGAATCCAGAGGATGAAATATATCGAAGAATTATCATGAGTGGAAAAGGATTTTCTGATAGTGATAATCAACCACCACTATATTTAAGAACAACAGAGGAGATGCTAGAAGAATTCGCTTATTTAGGACCAGATAAGGCGAATGAGGTAGTAGTGAAAAATACGCAAAATATTGCTCGTATGTGTGAAATGATCTCTCCAGTTAGACCAGATAAATGCCCACCTGTGATTGAGAATTCAGATGAAGCACTTAGGCAAATCTGTTATGATAAAGCATATGAAATGTATGGGAAAGACTTACCAGAGGTAGTAGTTGAACGACTTGAACGGGAATTGAATTCCATTATTTCAAATGGTTTTGCAGTTATGTATATCATATCTCAAAAGTTGGTATGGAAATCCAATGAAGATGGATATTTAGTGGGGTCGAGAGGATCAGTAGGTTCATCATTTGTAGCTACAATGTCGGGTATTACAGAGGTAAATCCTCTTAGCCCACACTACTATTGTTCTAATTGTCACTATAGTGATTTTGATTCGGAAGAAGTAAAAGCCTTTAGTGGAATGGCAGGATGTGATATGCCAGATAAAAACTGTCCTAAGTGCGATGCCTTATTAAAAAAAGATGGATTCGATATCCCATTTGAGACATTTTTGGGATTTAAAGGTGATAAAGAGCCAGATATTGACTTGAACTTTTCAGGAGAATACCAAAGTAAAGCTCATGATTATACAGAGGTTATTTTTGGAAAGGGGCAAACATTTCGTGCAGGAACCATAGGAACACTTGCAGATAAAACGGCTTTTGGTTTTGTGAAAAAATATTATGAAGAACGTAATGTGCATAAACGAGTATGTGAAGTAGAAAGAATTGTTGAAGGGTGTGTAGGGATTCGACGGACAACAGGGCAACATCCAGGAGGGATTGTTGTATTACCAATAGGTGATGACATTTACTCCTTTACGCCTGTGCAGCGCCCTGCTAATGATATGACAACTAAAACCATAACAACGCATTATGATTATCATTCCATTGACCATAACCTCCTAAAGCTTGACATCTTAGGGCATGATGATCCGACTATGATTAGAATGCTTCAAGACCTTACAGGATTAGACCCAGTAAATGATATACCACTTGATAACAAAGAGGTAATGTCTTTGTTTCAAAATACAAGTGCGCTTGGAATTAAACCTGAAGATATTGAAGGGTGTCAATTAGGGGCTCTTGGAATACCTGAGTTTGGTACTGATTTTGCTATTCAGATGTTAATCGATGCGAAGCCAAAATATTTTTCGGATTTGGTTCGAATTTCAGGACTATCACACGGAACGGATGTTTGGCTTGGCAATGCAAAGGATTTAATATTGAGTGGGCAAGCAACGATTCAAACAGCGATTTGCTGTCGAGATGATATTATGGTATACCTGATTTTTATGGGTGTAGATGAAAGTTTAGCATTTACGATTATGGAATCTGTACGAAAGGGAAAAGGACTAAAACCAGAGTGGATAACTGCGATGCAAGAAAGAAACGTGCCAGAATGGTATATTCAATCATGTGAAAAGATTAAATATATGTTTCCAAAGGCACATGCAGCAGCGTATGTAATGATGGCTTGGCGCGTGGCATACTGTAAAGTATTCCACCCACTAGCCTATTATGCTTCATTTTTTAGCATCCGTGCAAATGGATTCTCTTATGAATTGATGTGTCAAGGAAGAGATAAACTAGACTTTTTTATTGCAGATTATAAAAAACGGTCAGATACGCTCTCAAAAAAAGAGCAAGACACGTTAAAGGATATGAAAATTGTGCAAGAGATGTATGCACGAGGTTTTGTATTTATGCCAATTGACTTATACCGCGCAAAAGCATTTCATTTTCAAATTATTGATGGAAAATTGATGCCATCATTAAGTAGTATTGAGGGGATGGGAGAAAAGGCTGCAGAAGGTGTTGTAGAAGCAGCAAAAGATGGTGCATTTTTATCAAGAGAAGATTTCCGCAATCGAACAAAAGTT
This sequence comes from uncultured Lachnospiraceae bacterium, assembly GCA_964370595.1. Taxonomy (GTDB): domain Bacteria; phylum Bacillota; class Clostridia; order Lachnospirales; family Lachnospiraceae; genus Brotaphodocola. The sequence goes on along the minus strand of CAYJKD010000102.1, from coordinate 1,758 downwards.
AGTAAAACCGTAAGTGATCTTATGGGAGATATGGGCTTATTTGGAGATATACCTGAAAATAATCAACTTTCACTATTTGATTTTGCAGAACTTTAGCAACCCATTACTATCTTCTGCTAAATTTTGGTCGCTTTGCTCATTTGTGAATGGCATGGCTGAGCTGTTACAGAATTTTAATTAGAGAGTAATAAACTGATTGACAAGAAAAAATACTTATACTATACTTAGCTTTGTTAAGTATTTTTTCTATGCTTCTATAGCGCAGCTGGTAGCGCAACGCATTCGTAATGCGTAGGTCGCCGGTTCAAATCCGGCTAGGAGCTTTTTAAAAGAAAAGCGTATATAAAACATCCAAATAGGCCAAGTTGGTTATGCCTTATTGGATGTTATTTTTGTGTGATACGTATGTATGTATATAGGAGGATAAAAAAATGGGAAGTACTCAATACAATGCGGATAGTATTACTGTATTAGAGGGATTGGATGCAGTAAGAAAACGACCAGGGATGTATATTGGAGGAGTTGGAACAAAAGGATTGAATCATTTGATTTATGAAATTGTTGACAATGCGGTAGATGAACATCTATCAGGACATTGTAATCAAATCTTTGTAACATTAGAAGAAAATGGCTCTTGTACAGTAAAAGATAATGGGCGTGGAATTCCTGTTGAACTGCATAAAATGGGTGTTTCGGCAGAGCGTGTTGTATTTACTACTTTACATGCAGGCGGAAAATTTGATAATGATGCATATAAAACAAGTGGTGGACTTCATGGAGTTGGTTCATCTGTTGTTAATGCATTATCCGAAGAAATGACAGTTAGAGTCTATAAAAATGGTGGAATTCATGAAGATACTTATGAGAGAGGAAAACCCACAGCGGCATTAGAAAATGGGTTGCTACCAATTGTAGGAAAAACAAGAACCACAGGAACAGAAATTAATTTTAAACCAGATGGAGAGATTTTTGAGCGTACACGTTTTAAAGCAGATTGGCTAAAAAGTCGTCTTCATGAAACTGCATATTTAAATCCAAACCTATCGATTACTTATACGAATAAGCGTGAAAATGAATTTGAAATGATTACTTATCATGAGCCAGAAGGATTAGTTGCATATGTAAAAGATATGAATCATGGAAAATCACAGATTCATGATGTGATTTATATTAAAGGGCAACAAGACAATATTGAAGTAGAGGTAGCTTTACAATTTGTAGATACATTTGAAGAAAATATTTTTGGTTTTTGTAATAATATTTTTACACAAGAAGGAGGAACTCATCTTGCTGGGTTTAAAACTCGATTTACACAAATGGTAAATACCTACGCGAGAGAATTAGGAATTTTAAAAGAAAAAGATGCAAACTTCACTGGTTCTGATACAAGAAGTGGCCTTTCAGCGATTATTGCAGTAAAACATCCTGATCCGATTTTTGAGGGTCAAACAAAAACCAAGCTTGCTAGTGCAGATGCAACTAAATCTGTTTTTTCAGTAACCGGTGATTATCTTTCACACTTTTTTGATCGTAATGTAGAGGTATTAAAAGGTATCATTGCATGTGCTGAAAAATCAGCGAAAATTAGAAGAGCAGAAGAAAAAGCGAAGACAAATATGCTTACAAAATCTAAATTTTCTTTTGATAGCAATGGGAAACTTGCTAATTGTGAAAGTAAAGATGCACCACTTTGTGAGATATTCATCGTAGAAGGGGATTCTGCAGGCGGATCGGCAAAAACAGCTAGAAATCGTAAAT
>CAYJKD010000101.1:0-9866 GCA_964370595.1 uncultured Lachnospiraceae bacterium | reverse complement strand
TTATGGTAGCTCTTGCAGCACAAGCTAGTGGGTGGGTACAATTTGGAATCCCAAATAAAGAAACCATAGCAGAGGATGAGACATTGGTTATTGCAGAAACAACACAGGAGCTTGATAGTACTCAAACTTTCATGCCAAATGTAGTGGGATTAACAGAAGCATTAGCAGAAAATCGATTAAAAGAAGCTTCTTTGGATATGAAGAGAACCTATGAATATTCCGATGATATTCCAAAAGGAGAAGTGATTTCTCAAATACCGATTGAAGGAGAGATTGTTGCGAAATGGTCTAGTATAAATGTGGTGGTAAGCAATGGGTCTTCTAAGAAGAATCTAGTAGAACTACAAATTGCAGGTATGAAAGTGGAAGATGCCAGAAAGGTATTAGATACCTATCACATTACGGTTGAAGTGGTACAACAAGAAAGCGAATTGGTAGAAGAGGGTAATGTAATTAGCTTTTCTCAGGAATTAGTGGAAGAAGGCGGTAGTGTTACTTTGTTTGTTAGCGCAGGATTTAAGGTGCAAATCCCAAATATTGTAGGAAGAACAGAAGCAGAAGCAATTCAAATGTTGACTGTAAGCGGGTTTTTAAAGGGAGAAACGACAACGAGCCATAGCAGTACATTCCAAGAAGGAAGTGTAATAAGTCAAGAAACTGGAGAGAATGGAAAGGCATTTAAAGGTGATAGCATCGATTATGTAATCAGTTTAGGTCCTGAAGAAACTCCGACTCGATATATTGCGTCTATTGATACTACATTTAGCTTAGTAGGATTTATCGGCCCTGGTGCAGGGAGCACATCGATAACGGTATATCTAAGACTTCAGCAAAATACAGATGGAGAGGTTGTGTATTATCCATTGACAGAGGCGGTTAGTTTTAACGGTGATGTAATTATTCCAATTAACTTTACAAGCATAGAAAGCAAAAATGGCACAGACCAAGGAAACTTGGAATTAGTTAATGCAACAACCGGAGAAGTGCTCCAGTCTTACCCACTGACATTTTTCCCTACAAATTAGAGGGTGATTATGATAATGGATGAGATGAAATTCGGGAAAATCATTAAAGGAATCGCAGGGTTTTACTATGTGCATGATGGATATAGCAAGCTTTATGAATGTAAAGCAAAAGGAATATTTCGCAATCGAAAGCTAAAGCCTCTTGTGGGTGATAATGTCAAAATATCGATTTTAAATGAGCAAGAAATGGAAGGGAATATTGATGAAATATTACCAAGAAAAAACGAAATCATTCGACCAAATGTATCAAATATAGATCAGGCTATGGTTGTTTTTTCAGTTACCCATCCAGAACCAAACCTCAACTTATTGGATCGATATTTAGTCATGATGGAAACTCAAAAAATTGAAGTTTCCATCTGCTTCAATAAAATAGATTTAGCAGATGAAGAAAAGACTAATATACTGAAAGAGATATATGAATCGATTGGCTATCAAGTATTTTTTATCAGTGCAAAATCAAAAAAAGGAATTGATGAAATCAGAACATATTTCCGTGGGAAAACGACGGTATTAGCAGGTCCATCAGGAGTAGGAAAATCCACTTTAACAAACCAATTATATCCAGAAGCCAATATGGAAACAGGGGATATCAGTAGAAAGATTGAACGTGGAAAACATACAACGAGACATGCACAAATATTTTGGATGGAAGAATGCACCTATTTTATTGATACGCCAGGATTTAGTTCTATTCAAATTGATTTAGAAGATGAAAGAGATTTAAAATACTATTTCCCTGAGTTTGTTTCAAAGGAAGAAGATTGCAAATTTTTAGGTTGCAATCATCTTGCAGAGCCAGTGTGTGGAGTGAAAGTTGCTTTAAACAAAGGAGAAATAAGTGCAACAAGGTATGAAAATTATAAGCTGATTTATCAAGAAATAAAAGATAAGAGGAGATATTAGAAATGTATATATTAGCACCATCATTATTAGCTGCAGATTTTAAAGAATTAAGAGAAGAAGTGAAAAAAGTAGAAAGAGGGGGAGCAAAATACCTTCATATTGATGTAATGGATGGAATGTTTGTGCCAAGCATCTCTTTTGGAATGCCTGTGATTAATTCTTTACGCTCTGCATCAGAGCTTATCTTTGATGTTCATATGATGGTAGAAGAGCCAGGTAGGTATATTAAAGATATGAAAAATGTGGGAGCAGATCTTATCTGTGTTCATGCGGAAGCTTGCAAACATTTAGACCGTACAATTATGCAAATAAAAGAAGAAGGGTTACTGGTAGGAGTTGCACTTAACCCAGCGACTCCCTTAGAAGTACTAGATTGTGTACTAGATAAACTTGATATGGTATTAATCATGAGTGTTAATCCAGGATTTGGTGGACAATCATTTATTCCATACTCGATTGAAAAAATAAAAAAGCTTAAGAAAATGATTGATAATCGAAAACTTAAGGTTGATATCCAAGTAGATGGTGGAATTAATCTTAATAATGTAAAGGAAGTTATGGAAGCAGGTGCTAATGTTATCGTGGCGGGGTCTGCAATTTTTGGAAGCAACACAGAACATAATACAAACTTATTTTTAGAAAAATTCAAGGAAATGTGCGAATGAAGCGAGCATTAATCATCACGGGTGGATCGTTTGAATTGAACTTTGCAGAAAAGTTTTTAGAAAATAACAAGTTTGATAAAATTATTGCTGTAGATGGTGGATTGAAATATGTGGATCAATTGGCGCTGCAACCTGATTATATCGTTGGAGATCTTGATACGATTTCTCCAACGCTTGTAAAAAAATATCAAAAAATCCCCTATATAATTTGGAAAAAATATAGAAAAGAAAAAGATGAAACGGATACGGAACTTGCAAGGGATTGTGCATTGGAGCTTGAATGTAAAGAAATAGCGATTTTAGGTGCTTTAGGTGGACGAATGGATCATACATTAGGGAATATACATATATTAAAAAAATGTATGGAATCGGATGTATTTGCGTATTTATTAGATCAGCAAAATAAAATTTATTTGATTGGCGATTCTCATACAATTGAAAAATGTAAGATGTGGGGACCATATATATCATTATTTCCTTATTCAGATCAAGTGGAGTCTGTTACATTAGAAGGGTTTAAATATCCATTAAAAGATAAAATAATTAAAAAAGGTGAAGAGGCGAGTCGCTATTTAAGCAACGAAATCGAAGCATCCCAAGGCTTGATTAAATTTGAAGCGGGAATACTAATTTGTATTGAATCAAATGATTAACTGGACTGTACAAAAATATCAAAACTGGATATTTTGTACAGTCCGGTTTTTGTTTATACTAGAGATAAGAATTAGATTAAGACAAGAGGAGAAGAGAAAATGGGGAGAAAAATAAGAACGAGAGAAATAGCGATGGTAGGTGTAATGGCAGCAATGGTATATGTAGCTTCTATGATTCAAATTCCGATTCCAACTGATATTGGAAGTACGCGTATCCATGTGGGGAATGTAATGTGTTTGTTGGGTGGTTTATTACTTGGACCTTTATTTGGAGGATTGGCAGCAGGAATTGGATCGGCTTTTTTTGATTTGACAAATCCAGCTTTTATCGCTTCTGCACCTACTACATTTATATTTAAATTTTTAATGGCGTATATTGCAGGAACACTTTATCAAAAATGGACAAAAGGAGAGAATGTTGTTGTTATCAGTTCGATTTCTTCTGCAATCGGGTCTTTCATTTATGTGGTATTGTATTTGATTAAGAGTTTTATTGAAGCTTATTATTTTCAATTACAGCCGATGGAAGCAGTCATCATTTCTTTGTCACAAAAAGGAATCGTCTCATTGACAAATGCTGTTATTGCAGTGATTGTTGTGGTTCCTCTAAGCTTAGCCCTAAGGCCAGCTGTAAAGAGAATGGTCTAAAATAAAGTTCATGGTAATTCTTATATTTTCTTAAACAAAAATTTAAAAAGAAAAAAATACCCTTTTATTTGTCAATAAGATATAGTATAATCGTTTAAGACTATATTCAGGAATAAAAAACCTGTGTAAAAGAGACAAATAGGAGGGTATTATGTTAGACATTAGATTTGTAAGAGAAAATAGTGAATTAGTAAAAGAAAACATTCGAAATAAATTTCAAGATAATAAATTACCATTAGTTGATGAGGTTATTGTACTTGATGAGCAATGTCGTCTCGTGAAAGCGGAAGGTGATGATCTCCGTGCATCGAGAAATAAGTTGTCAAAAGAAATTGGGCAGTTAATGGCTCAAGGGAAAAAAGAAGAAGCGGAAGAAGTGAAGAAACAAGTAAGTGCAAATGCTGCTCGTCTTAATGAATTAGAAGTAATTGAAAAAGAATATCAAGATAAAATTGCTCATATTATGATGACACTTCCAAATATGATTGATAAAACTGTACCAATTGGAAAAGATGATAGTGAAAATGTGGAGATTGAACGTTTTGGCGATGCATTCGTTCCAGATTTTGAGATTCCATATCATACAGATATTATGAAACGTTTTGATGGAATTGATATTGAAGCTGCTGGAAAAGTAGCTGGTAATGGATTTTATTATTTGATGGGAGATGTAGCACGCCTACATTCTGCAATCTTATCCTATGCAAGAGATTTTATGATTGATCAAGGGTTTATATATTGTATTCCACCTTATATGATTCGTAGTAATGTTGTTACTGGAGTTATGTCATTTGCAGAAATGGATGCTATGATGTACAAGATTGAAGGAGAAGATCTTTATTTAATCGGAACAAGTGAACACTCTATGATTGGAAAATTTATTGATACAATTGTAGAGGAAAGCGAATTGCCAAAAACATTAACAAGCTACTCTCCATGTTTTAGAAAAGAAAAAGGCGCTCATGGGATTGAAGAGAGAGGTGTTTACCGAATTCATCAATTTGAAAAGCAAGAGATGATTGTTGTTTGTAAACCAGAAGATTCAGCAAAATGGTTTGAAGTGATGTGGAAAAATACAGTGGAATTTTTCCGTTCATTGGATGTACCTGTACGTACAATTGAATGTTGTTCTGGCGATTTAGCAGACCTAAAGGTAAAATCATATGATGTTGAGGCTTGGTCTCCACGTCAAGAAAAATATTTTGAAGTTGGTTCTTGTTCAAATCTTGGAGATGCACAAGCAAGAAGATTGAAAATTAGAGTAAAAGGTGATGGAGAAAAGTATTTCGCACATACCTTAAATAATACAGTTGTTGCACCACCTCGTATGCTTATAGCGTTTTTAGAAAATAACTTAAAAGAAGACGGTAGTGTTGCGATTCCATTGGCACTTCGTCCATATATGGGTGGAAAAGAAGCTTTACTTCCTATGAAGTAGATGGTATCTGATCAGTTAGATGGATTAAAGGAGATTTGAATGGCGAAAGATAAGAAAATAGGGTTGACTTTCGGACGTTCTCGAAGAAGAGATAAAAATAGCAATATAAAAAAATATGCACTAATCGGTATTCTAGTAATATCTGGAATTGCTGGGGTTACCTTATCTGTAAGGGCGATTAATGCAAATATAAGTGGTGGAGAAGCAAGTGATGCCATAAACGACTCTGGAGAGGTAATTGAAGTTGTTAATATGGAGCCAACACGTTCCCCAGAAGAGGTTGCTGCTGAGGAGTTAGCAGCTCAAAAACAGGCAGTTGTAGATACTTATAGCAATATTGGTATTGCACAAGTTTCAGGATATGTAAATATTCGTGATAGTGCTGGACCAGGTGGTGAAATCATTGGAAAACTGGAAGGAGATAGTGCTTGTGACATCTTAGGAGAAGAAGGAGACTGGCTCAATATTTCTTCGGGAGGAATTACAGGGTATGTTTCTGGTGAGTTTGTAGTACAAGGCGAAGAAGCGAAACAACTTGCACTATCTTTGGTTGAGGAAAGAGCAATCATTTTGACTGAAAAATTGAATGTTCGTTTAGAACCAGTACTAGAAGCATCCAATGTTATGTCTCAGGTTCATATTGATGAAAGATATTTGTTTGAAGAAGTTACAGATGGATGGATTAAACTAGAACAAGGATATGTTTCAGCAGAATATGTATCTATAGAATACGCACTAAATGAAGCGAAGCGATTAGACCTACGTATGATGGCAGTAAATCAATATGATAATATCGTGATTTCAAAAGTCTCTAATTATTTAAATGTGCGCGAGGAACCAAGTACAGAAGATGACGGAAACATCATTGGAAAGTTTCCCGGAAATGCAGCAGGTGAAATTTTAGAAACCCTAGATGGATGGTATAAAATTAAGTCTGGAGATATTACTGGATATGTAACTGCAGATCCAGAGTTTGTAGCAGTTGGGCAAGAAGCGAGAGATATCGCATTAGAAAAAGCTGATCTTATGGCAATTGTTAAAGTAGATAAACTCAATGTTAGAACAGAGCCTTCTACAGATGTTAATTATTGGACCCAGATATCAATCGAAGAGAGATATCCAGTTGTTTCTCAACTAGATGGTTGGGTTGAAATTGAACTTGATAGTGGTGATGATGGAGAAGAAACACGCTCTTATGTATCAACACAAGATAATTATGTAGAAGTTAGATATGCATTGAATGAAGCAATTAAATTTTCTCCATTGGAAGAGCTAGCCAATGAACAGAATGCTTTGAGAACAAAGGTTGTAAATTATGGATTACAATTTGTTGGAAATCGTTATGTTTGGGGTGGTACAAATCCAAATACAGGTGCAGACTGTTCTGGCTTTGTACAATACGTACTGCGCAATGCAGCTGGTGTTAGTTTGCCAAGGGTATCGAGGGATCAGGCAAAATCTGGAAGAGCAATTACTTCAGATGAAATGCGTCCTGGAGATTTAATATTCTATAAAAGTAGTAGTGGTGTAGTTAATCACGTTGCGATGTACATAGGAAATGGACAGATTGTACATGCTGCAAACGCTTCTAGCGGTATTAAAATTTCTACATGGAATTATCGTACACCATCAGGAATCAGAAATGTAATCGACTAAAAGAACAAATGTTCGATAATGGTTGAAGTATAACTTCATATATGGTATATTAAAAGCAGAACAAATGTTCTGCTTTTTCTAATGTAAATTGATGAGGTGAGGTGGTGTGGTGTATCAAGCAAATGAAATGGATTTAAAAGATAAGTTGAAAATTTTATCAGATGCAGCAAAATATGATGTTGCATGCACGAGCAGTGGCGCAAAACGAACAGGAAAAAGTGGCAGCCTTGGAAACTCAGTAGAAAGTGGGATTTGCCATAGCTTTTCAGCGGATGGTAGATGTATCTCATTGTTAAAGATTCTCTTAACAAATCACTGCATATATGACTGTAAGTACTGTATCAATCGCAAAACCAATGATGTAGCTCGTACAGCATTCACACCAGAGGAAATTTGCTCATTAACAATGGAATTTTACAAAAGAAATTATATTGAAGGATTGTTTTTAAGTTCAGGAATCATAAGTAGTCCTGATATAACAATGGAACTGATTTATCAAGTGCTTTTTAAACTTCGAAATTCACATGGATTTCGTGGTTATATTCATGTAAAAGGAATCCCTGGTGCCAGTGAGGAGCTCATAGAGAAAGTAGGATATTTGGCAGATCGAATGAGTATTAATTTGGAATTGCCAACAGCAGAGGGGTTACGTCAGTTTGCGCCTGGTAAAACAAGAGAAAAGATTTTGATTCCTATGAAGCAAATTCAAAAGCAAATTCAAGTTGAAAGACATAATTTTCTTGAAGCAAAGAATGGGATTATTTATAAGAATGGGAGAGATGATTATTCTTTAAGAAAGAATGGGAATTATCAAACGAACTTTGTTCCAGCTGGACAGAGTACTCAAATTATTATAGGAGCAACACCAGAAAACGATTATCAAATGATTCGAGTAGCAGAAGCATTATATAAAAATTACGATTTAAAACGCGTATTTTATTCTGCATACATTCCCATTAATGAAGTCAGTACCCTTCCTTCGTTAGAGCAAAAACCACCTTTGTTAAGAGAGCACCGTTTATATCAAGCGGACTGGTTATTGCGATTTTATGGGTTTCAAGCTGAAGAGTTATTACAAGAAAACAACCCTAATTTTAATGTGTATTTAGATCCTAAATGTGACTGGGCTATAAGAAATCTTGATGAATTTCCCATTGAAATAAATCGAGCTCCTTACGAAAAATTATTAAGGGTTCCCGGTCTAGGTGTCCGCTCGGCAAAGCGAATTATTGCAGCAAGAAGAAGCACTATTTTAGAGTTTGAAGATTTGAAAAAATTAGGGGTAGTATTGAAACGAGCTGTATTTTTTATAACGTGCAATGGAAGGATGGACCATCAATTTAACTTTTCGCAAGATTATATTACTAATCAAATAATTGGTGTTGAAAGAAGAAAAGTACTGCAAATAGAAGAAGCAAATTCATATCATCAATTAAATTTATTTGATGATTTTAATGTATCGGTACCCATTGATGAAGCTGAATTATTACAAACTAAGATAGGTATTATTTAGGAGAAATTATGGTTGTTTTTTTGTGTTCCGAAGAGATAGATAGTATTTGGAGTGGTATTTATGATGCAGGAGTTAGTAAAATTCCAAAAAACAATTTAAGAATTGAAGTGGGTGGTTTTGACCAGGAACTTTTTGCAGAATACAGAAATGTGGAGTCAAGTAAGTGGAAAGTAGATACGGTTATGAAAAATATTTACCATACATTATCTTATCGTATTTATGATTTTGTTACCCTTGCTAGTTTGTCTCAAGATCCCCTTAGAGCAGATAAAATTTATCGCTTTTTATATTTAGCATATCGTTCGAAAGGAGATATTTTAAATCAATTACACGTGAAAGAAGTGGGAGAACTCTATTATTTGAACCGAAATTATAATCGCGAACTTCATCACTTACAAGGATTTACAAGATTTGATACCTTGAATAATGGAATATTATATGGAAAAATTTCTCCGAAAAATGATATTTTACCAATCTTATATTATCATTTTATAGATCGAATGCCATGTGAAAATTGGATTCTTCATGATGAAAAGAGAAAGAAGGCTGTCGTATATCATAAAAATAATGGTTTGGCTATGGTATCTTCACAAGAGGAAACTTGGTTAAAAGAACTTAGTGAAAAAGTTGATAATCAGCAGTATGATAAACTATGGAAGGTGTTTCATCATTCGATATCGATCAAAGAACGGGAAAACAGAGTGTTGCAACGAAATCTTGTGCCAATTCATTATCGAAAAAATATGACAGAGTGGAATTAAAGTCAAGTTATTTTTTACTTGACTTTATCTATGCTATGGATATATAGTTAAATTATCAGTAAATCTAAGTTAAGGTTCAAAGTGAGTGTGAACGTTCTGTTCTTACTCTTAAATCCCAATTAGTCAGTTTGAAAGAAGGTGCTCTTATGTTTAGTCGAATTATGAGTTGTGCACTTTATGGAATGGAAGGATATCCGATTGATGTAGAAGTTGATGTAAGCAATGGATTACCTAATATGCATATGGTAGGATATTTAAGTTCGGAGGTAAAAGAAGCCCAAGACCGAGTTCGTACTGCATTGAAAAATTCTGGTTTTTTGCTGTCTCCTAAAAAAATTACAATAAACCTATCTCCAGCAAATATACGAAAAGGAGGTAGTGGATTTGATTTAGCAATAGCAATTGGAATATTGGCTTCTTATGATCAAATTAGCCTATATAATTGCTCTCTTTCAGCATTTGTTGGAGAATTAGGATTAAATGGAAATATAAAGGGAGTTCGCGGAATATTACCTATGATATTGTCATTAAGGAAAATAGGTATCAAACGAATCTTTATTCCGTATGAGAATTACTTAGAAGGAGCTATACTAGAAGATAT
>CAYJKD010000100.1:0-9875 GCA_964370595.1 uncultured Lachnospiraceae bacterium | reverse complement strand
TCTCTAATCCTCTATCCGAAATCAGAAAAACATGCTCTGATTTATTCTCCATCAAAATTTCAGGTAATTTTTTCAAACTCCCTATTCCAAATTCTACTGTCTGTGGTACTTTAAAGCTAAAATCTTTCATTTCCTATTCTCCTCACTTTGAACTTACATTACCAAGGTCATGCCTTTCTTATTTTTGAAAAGCATGACCTCAATTCTTTTTCTACCTTACATAATTGCTTGTACACTAGTGATAAACATATTTCCACCGACTAATAGCAACACAACATACACAACCCTTAAAAACGTAATTTTATTAATCTTTTTTAAACACGTCATTCCAATTATCAATCCGATTAACGCTAATGGTAACGCAATGATAAATGCACTCCACATCTCTGGTGTATAGTAACCAGATGCATAATGGCTAATACTGTTATATGCATTGAGAACAACCCATACCCAAGTCATCGTATTTCGGAACTTCTCTTTGTCTTTTACTGCTTGTAGTGTATACACTGTAATAAGTGGTCCACCAATCGTAAATGCTCCATGTACGATTCCTCCTAGGATTAACGCGCCATATCGCACTGCCTTCTTTAACGCTGTATCTGGTGCATCTTCTACAAATTCTTTCTTTAAAACCAGTGGTGCAATAATTGTCTTATAAATATTCATAAGTGCGATAAACGTTACGACTCCACCAATTGCCACCTTTGCATAGTTTGGATCTACCTGCTTCAATAAAATATTTCCGATTACAACACCTGGTGCACAAAGTAGAACAATTTTACCAAGATCTTTCCAAGCTACATTCTTAATTTCTTTCACTGCCAAGAAAATAAGGGTTGGAGCGCATAATAGGGTTGCATACGCCGTCCCTACAGCAGGTCCTAACACGGTCGAGTGAAATGGTGCTGATAATACGGTACAACCAAATCCTGTAACTCCTTGAATAAAAAATGCAAATACTTGATATAATCCTAGCCATACATAATCCATGTTAAAAATAAAATCCATTTTCTTTTTCCCCTTTTTCTAGTAATCCCTTTTATTCTTTTTTCTTATACTACATTCCTTAAAAATGGAGCTCCGTTCTCTGAATCAAATCTTTTTGAAGCGGTTTTCCTAATTCAACGAAGTATGCACTATAGCCTGCCACACGAACAAGCATATCTTTGTAGTTTTCTGGATTCTTCTGTGCTGCCTTCATTGTTTCTGATGACATAATATTAAATTGTACATGCATTGCCTTTTTCGCCATATATTCATCGATAAAACTGATTAAGTTATCTCTTCCTTCTACTCCAGCAACGGTCTCTTCTGGAAAACGTAAGTTCAATAACGTTCCATTTGATGCCAACGAATGATCTACTTTTGACACAGAGTTTGCAATTGCTGTTGGCCCCATAATGTCATGGGATCCACCGTCTGTATGAACAGGGCCCATATTATCTGAGATTGGTTCATATTTTTTACGTCCATCGATCGATGCATTTGTGTTAAGTCCCATACCTACATTGGCATTTACCGAGTATACTCCAGGGCTAAATTTGCCGCCACGAGCATTTGGAACATCTTTGATGTTTCTGCAGTAGCATTCAAACATATATTTGAATAAATCATCTGCATAATCATCATCGTTTCCATAGTGATGAACTTTTGAACTATTTACTAAGGCATATAATTTGTCATGCCCTTCCCAGTTGTCTTTAATCGCTTGTAATAACTCTGCTCCAGTATATTTCTTTTCATCAAATACCAATTGTTTGATGGTTGCTAGTGAATCTGCACAAGTCGCCATACCGCTTGCTTGTGGTCCAGTTCCATTGTACTTCGCACCACCCTCAGTCACATCTTTTCCTGTTTCAAAACAATTTCCAAAAAATGCGGATAGATATGGCAATGGTTTCAGCTGTCTATGTACTCGATCGATAAGATTTAGACTTGAAATCATCTGTCCTGTCCAATACTCAAATTGTGCATCTACACTCTTAAGAACCTCATCAAATGACGCATAGGTTTCTAAACTTCCTGTATCTGGACCTAATTGCTTTCCTGCATTTGGACCATCTAAAATACGTCCACCGTTTAGAACCATTTCCATCATTTTTGCGGTATTTACATATGCCGCATCATGCCATCCGTATTCTTTTGCAGGTAGTGATGGCTCTACGCATCCAACTACAGCATATTCTCTTGCCTCTTCAAGCGTCATACCTTTTGACATCATTCCTTTGATTGTAGGAATATCATTAAATAGTTTTGGATGTCCATATCCACATCGAATACACTCAACTGCTTTTACTTTCAATTCATGTGGTGTGTTCTCATGCATACGAACACATACCCAAGGATTCATCATACGAGTATGTGCAGACGCCTCTAACATTAACATGGTCAAGTCATTGGTCACATCATTTCCTTCTGCGTCAACACCACCAATTGTTAAACTCTCTCCACCAAAGCCACGACCGTTACGAACTGCAACGGTTCCTTTATCTTTTAGTTTTGTTGCGTTGTTCATTTTTACATATTGAACTTCGATTAGCTCAAGTGCTTTTTCTTTCGTGATTCTTCCAGCTTCTAAATCTGCTTTTAGGAATGGATATAACCATTGATCCATACGACCATAAGAAATGGAGTGTCCATTGCTCTCTGTCTGAATTAATGCTGTAGCAATGTTAAATAACTGTAACGCCTCCCAAAATGTAGTTGGTGCTGGACCTGCTACTGCATAACAATTCTTAGAAATTTGCTCTAATTCTTCTTTTCTAGTAGCATCCTTCTCTACTTCTGCTTGGTCTGCTGCTAACTTCCCATATCTCTCTAAGTATGTTTTTGCTGCTTCATGCATAATGATCATTGCTTGAAAGAAATCTCTTTTCTCATCATAATCTGCATCTTTCTTGCTTAACGCATCTAAACAAGACTTTGCTTGACTGATTAACCCGTCGTATCCTACTTCCATTAATTTCGCATAATCAATTACTAGATGTCCTGCGCCTGCATAATGATAAAGATTCGTTTGGAATATCTTTTCTCCCATTTGCGATCCTTTTACTTGATCGTACTCTAGTCTCGCATTTACATAGTCGTCAATTGTCTTTCCTTGCCAATAGCGGCATAACTCTACAATTTCCGCTCTCTCTTCGTCATTTCTGATATAAAACTGATCGTTGGCTCTCTCTTCGAATGGCGAGTTTAAAATCTCATCAATAATCCAATTTACAGAAAATTCAGGATAAATCGGTGATGCCTTTGCAGGTGCTGCGATTTCTCCACAAATCAAATCCTCATCATACACATATAATTGGACTTTTTTTAGTATGTTCTCAAATGCGTATGCTACTTTTAACTTCTGTGGCTTTGATTCATGCTCCTTATAGGCTTCTGTTACCAAACGAAGTCTCTCTACATCGATATCGTATGGTCTGTCTAAGAAAGTCTGTCTCAATCTGTTTACTCTTGGGTACGGAGACCAGTCTTCATGTCCGACTTGATAACCAAGTCCATAGCTGTGGTCAAATGGTAGCGTTCCACTTGCTGTTGTGTGTGTTTCACTCATTGTAATTTCCTCCAATTATAATTATCTATTTCTTTTCCTTTGTCCCTATAAGACAATGAATACCACGGTTATTAAAGTATTTTGCTATTTCTTCTACTTTCTTTTGAAATGCTTTTCGGTTCACTTTCACATCCCTCATCTTGTATTCGAGGTTTAGCGATTGATATTTTTCTTCCCCTAATCTCATAAAACTTAAAAGCTGTAATGTTCTCACTTTTCCATTCATCTGATTCAAAATAAAATCAGCAGTTGCCTCTATGTTTTCCATATCATCATTTACATTTGGAATCACTGGAATTCGTAATATCAATTCCTTGTCTAATTTAGAAAGTTTTATCAAGTTTTCTAGTATTAACTCGTTTCCTACTCCCACATAGGTTTTATGCTTTGATGAGTCCATGTGTTTAATATCTGAAATAAATAGGTCTGTATAGGACAGTACTTTTTCCAACTCTTCCCATTTTCCATAGAATGCACTTTCAAAACAGGTATGTATCCCCTCTTCTTTACAAGACATAAATAGCTGTCTTATAAAATCGCTGTGAAGCATCGCTTCGCCACCTGAAACGGTAACACCTCCACCGGAACGTTCATAATATCCTTTATCTTTACGGATAATCTCCATGCACTCATCCACAGACAGCTCATCTCCCCATTTCTTTATCGCATCAGACGGACAAACCTGAAAACAGGCGTGACAATTTGTACATTTATCAGAATCGATGGATACTAGCTTTCCTCTATAAAACTGCAGTGCTTCCACTTGAGGACAGACAGTCAAGCAATCTCCGCATTTCTTTTTTGAGATGCATTTCTTAGAGTACACTCCTAGTTGGATGGATTTTTGAAAACTTTCTGGATTCCCACACCACTTGCATCGCAAGGGGCAACCCTTAAAAAACAACTCTGTCCGAAGACCTGGACCATCATGAATCGTAAATCTTTGAATGTTAAATATAATCCCTTTTTCTTGCAATTTCATTGCCCTCCATATAACTGCATCCGAACTACAAAAGAGCTCTTTTGCTTAATAAAATTGTACATATATTTATACATTTTTTTAAGTAGGTAAAGGTATTATTGATGTAGGTAATTCTCCTTATTTTGTCTTTTTTTTAACATGATAATCATTTTTTTAACAAGAAAAAAAGAGCCATTGAAAACAAAGTAATTCTCAACAACTCTTCTAACGATTTTACTCTTGTTTTATACATCCAATCTAGGCTCTAGGGAAAGTAATCTTCCTCCGCTAGATTCATTATTTTTTACCATAAATTCTACGATTTGTCCTAACGTACTACAAACAGTTACTCCTGCATCTTCTAACGCCTTAACCTTAGACTCAACGGTTCCCATTCCACCACTTACAATTGCTCCCGCATGCCCCATTTTCTTACCTGCAGGAGCACTCATACCTGCTATATACGCACAGATTGGTTTCTTAATTCCAAGTTCTTTTATTTTTGCCGCTGCCATTTCTTCGCTTGTTCCACCAATCTCTCCTATAAGTACAATCGCATCTGTTTCATTATCGCTAGCAAATAATTCCACTACATCTGCATGGTTCATCCCTACAATTGGATCCCCTCCAATCCCTACACAAGTAGACAGACCATATCCTTTAAACGTCAAGTTCGACGCTGTCTCATGAGTCAGTGTTCCCGAACGTGAAATAATTCCAATATGTCCTTTTCCATAAATGTAATCGGGCATAATTCCTACTTTTGATTTTCCTGGTGAAATCACACCAATCGTATTAGGCCCTACCACTTTTGCTCCCAATTTCTTTGCAAGGGTTACAATCTCTAATGTATCTGCAACTGGCACAAACTCTGTAATTAGTACTAATAACTTAATTCCTTCGTTTAGGGCATTGATTGCAGCATCTTTTACAAATTGCTTTGGTGTAAGTAGTAATGCAGCGTCAATTTGTGGATACTGTTCTCTCGCTTCTTTCACGCTGTTAAAAACAGGTACCCCTTCTACTTCTTCTCCACCTTTTCCAGGTGTCACACCTGCAAGAAGGTTTGCATTTGCTTCTAGGGTTCTTTTTGCATGTACTCTTCCTTGCTTCCCCGTGATTCCTATAATCAATAGATTTGTATCTTGATTAATTAAAATACTCATATAATCATACTCCTTTTGCATCTAATAATAGTTGTACTGCCTCGTCTGTTGTTCCATACTTCGTTTGCATAAACCCTAGCTCCTCAAAGATACGCCAACCTTCTTCTTGATTGAATCCACGGCTCTTTACCACAACAGGCTTTGTACTGTTTAACTCTTTATATGCACGTGAAATTCCTTCTGCCATATCTGCACAATTGTTAATTCCACCGAATATATTCACTAGTATGTAATCCGTTTTTTCATTTTCTAGTAATATTTTCATCGCATGATACGTCTTTTCTGCTGTAACTCCGCCACCTAAATCAAGAAAGTTATTTGTTTTCCCACCATAATGAGTAATGGTATCCATTGTTGCCATTCCGATACCAGCACCACCAGCCATTGTACCGATATCTCCATCTGGATCTACCTCTACGTATGTCAGGTCATACTTCATTGCCTCTTCCTCTTGTGGTGAGTATTCTTGAGCAGTTCTTTTCATCAATGTGTAATCACCTTGACGATACATTCCATTATCATCGATTGATAATTTTGCATCAATTGCAACCAAAGATTCATTTTCTAATAATGCTAATGGATTGATTTCGATTGTTGTTGCATCTAACTCAAATCCTGCTTTTACCAACTTCTCCGCAATATCTACCACACCCTCCAATCGATTCTTTGGTAAGTTAAATATTTCACATCCCTCTATAAACACTTCTTTGTCAAATCCAGAAGTAACATCTACCCTTAATAGCTTCTCTGGTGTTTTCTCAACGAGTTCTTCAATATCCATACCGCCAAATGGTGTAAATAGAAGTAACATTGCACGATTCTTTGTATCTAGTGTCATTCCTAAATAATACTCTTCCTTAATCGGTAAAAATCCACAAGCAATGATTCCTTCCATAGGTAGATCATTAATTGTAATCCCTTCAATGATACGCTTTGCTTCTAATAGCTCTTCTTTCGTTTTCACAACACGTACCGCTCCATGTTTTCCACGTTTTCCTGATAAAATCTGCCCTTTCAACACACATGGAAGTGGGATTCCTTCTGGAATCTCGTCCCCTTCGAATAAATAACTATCATTAATCGGTATTCCGAAACGCTCTAATTGTATTTTTCCTTCTAATTCTAAATAATCCATGCTATGTCTTCCCTTCTATTTTCAAACTTGATTTCAAATATACTATTCTTTCCAAGCGAGTGCTGGATCTGGTAAATAAGACTCAGATTTCAAATATCCAATTCTTGTAATATTCATCAAATGGGTGTAGTTTAAGTTTCCACTGAAACTGTTATTGCCCCAAGAACCACAACCAAGTGTTGTTGTCGGTGTAAATCCATTGGTTGGAGAGCCTCCACCTGTTGTTCCTGTTGGTTGATTTACGATACATCTCGATACGCAGCACTGCGTACCAACATACTCGATGTGCTCATCATTATTAGAGTGAACACCCACAGAGTGTCCAATTCCTTCTGCTGCAAGATTTTCTACCATCATCGCAACCCCTTCTTCAAATGTCTTGTATGACATAATGTTAAGCACTGGGCACATTTTTTCTCTACAAAGAACATCTGCATGTCCAAGGCCGCTAGCAGTAGCAGCGATTACAAGTGTTCCTTCTGGTACTTCAATTCCTGAAAGTTCTGCAACTTTCCTTGCATTTTGTCCTACGATATCACGACTGATTGGTCCTTGTCCTGGGAATACTCCTTCTCTAAGCTTTTCTACTTCAACAGCATCTGATACATAGTATCCACCAACTTTATTAAACGCTTCGATAAATTGAGCCATTTGCTCTTCTTGAACGAAAACTGTTTGCTCGCCCAAGCAAATCAGCCCATTGTCAAATCTTCTTCCTTGAAGAATCTTCTTCGCAGCATCTGCAAGGTCTGCATCTGTATCAACAATAACTTGTACATTACCAGCACCAACTCCGTATGCAGGCTTTCCACTTGAATAAGCAGATTTTACCATTCCCATACCACCTGTTGCTACGATTACATCTGCTTCAGCCATCAGTGAAGTCGTTGTTTCTAAAGATACTTCATTTACTCCTTGTACTAAGTCTTCTGGTAATCCAAGTTTCGCTAATTCAGCTCTAAATAATGTAACAAGATGAGCGGTAAGTTTTACTGCACGTGGATGTGGAGCAAAGACAACGGCATTTCTTGTCTTAAGAGCAAAAGCTGCATTACTCATTGGTGTAACTACTGGATTCGTAGAAGGTACGATACTTGCTACAACTCCCATTGGCTTTGCGATTTCAACAATTTTTTTCTCTTCATCTCTGTTGATAATTCCAACTGATTTCTCATTTTTAATTGAGTGCCAGATTTGAGAAGATTTATTTTTGCATTTTGCAATCTTGTCATTTAAATCCCCCATTTTCGTCTCTTCAAAAGCCATAGTTCCAAGTTCTACTTGGTTGTCATATACTACTTTTAATACAGCATGTGCTGCTGCATCTGCTTGTTCCTGAGTTGCAAATGCAAACTGCTCCTGTGCTTTTTTTCCTCGTGCTACGATTTCTTTTACTGTTAATTCTTGACTTCCACCCATTTTTGATCTCCTTTTGTTAACATTTTATTATTTTACAGCCTAGATTATAGAAAATTGTGGCCAGTAATTCAAAAACACATATCCTGCAAGTATTGCTAATACGATATTTAATATGGTTGATACCATTCCATACTTCATTAATTTATCTGCATTTAGCCCATATCCCACTGGAATTGCTTGCCAGCTGATTGGTAGTACAAAAATCCCACTAAAACCAAAGACAAGAATCATAATATATGGAACTGCATTTAGGTCTAAATTCGTACAAAAGCTAATCATTATCGGTATAATAACGGCTGCTCCTGTGGTCGAACTTGTAACCTCTGAAACCAATTTAATTGCTACAACGAATACGATTAAGGTTGTGATTCCTCCATTAAGTGACATATTTGTAATAATGTCAGCCACTGCGGTTGCTGCTCCTGATCCATTGATTAATTCTCCTGCTGCAAAACCTCCTGCAAAACAAATCATCATAGACCACATCAATTTCTGCTGAGCTGTTTCAAATGTTAAAAGAGGCTCTTTGTCTTTTCCCGACATAAAGAAGTTCATACAGCCAAACGCTAAAAATAAATATGCTGGTACGACTCCTGGTAATAGGTCTGCATATAATGGTCGAAGTAACGATCCTGCTACTGCTACTCCAAAAGTGATCATACATAACTTTTCTTCGTATTTAATAACTGGTTTTAAAAAATTCTTTTGACCCTTCTAATCGTTTCACATTGTTCGGCACTCTACTAATCCAAAAATAAAGCACTACCAATGATAGCAACAAAAACGGTAACACTTTGATAATCCAGTCAAAATATAGGACTTCACTTCCTGTGTAGTCTTGAATCAAATTGATTGCTACTAGATTCATTGCGCCACCCATCGGTGTCCCCATTCCACCGATTCCTACTCCCCACGTGATACAAAACAGAATTGGTACTGCTGGTGCTGCACTTGGAATATCTTCATATCCAGCAGCCGCAAGCATTGCACATGCAATCGGTACCAATAGAGCTGCTACGATTGTATTTGGTAGCACGGATGATAATAATGCACTAATGGCTAGCCATACTATAATTTGAGACCTCATAGATGGTCCTATAATCGAAAGGCACTTTAAAGCAATTCTTCGGTCAAGACCGATTCGTGACCACGGCATAATTAGTAAACTAGAACCAAAAATCAATATGATACTTTCACTTGCATACTTAGAAATCACAGTTGCCATTGGAACCATGCTCAAAAAAGCATTAGCAATTACAGGGACCATTCCTGTAACTGCCATATTTACTGGCCTTTTGATCCACCAATAAATCATCCATAATAAGGTTCCGACAGCTTGTGCCCCTTTTATTCCTAAAAAATCTTTCAGTACTATCCCAGTAATAAGTAATATTATAGGACCCAACCACATGTCTTTGTTACGTTTGCTCATTTTTTCTCCTATTCACTCTGTATTTATGTAATATTTTAATAATTTATAACACGATTCACAAGTAGACACATAGGTAGTATTGTATAGGTAACATTACTTATTTTTGCTTCATACAACAAAAAAAGTAGATTTTCTAATCATTTACTTAGAAAATCTACTTTTTGCTATTTGTAATATATATATAATAAAATTGCAATCTTACTGAC
>CAYJKD010000099.1:0-9941 GCA_964370595.1 uncultured Lachnospiraceae bacterium | reverse complement strand
AATCCTCCGATTTGAATACTATAATCTTTCTTACTTTTTTGAGTATATATTAGAAACCTTAATCATACTTTAAAATCTAATAAAATTATTTTTTTGAATTTAATTATGCTGTCTATGAAAAATACAATTCACACATTGGCAATATATAAAAAATAAAAAAATTCTAGACTCCAGATTTTAGAAAATTTTGATCACGAAATCATATTATAATATGACATACAGTTGTCGACTTTAATATGCTATACTTAATCCCAAAAGGAGTAGCCTATGGACTATATAAAATTAACGCATGACAATATTGATACGGAACATCTATGCTGTGCAATTGCTGATAAAAAGCACCAATGTGGGGTTAATAGTAAAAAAGAATGGTTGAAAAAGCGATTAGAAGAAGGTCATGTATTTCGAAAGCTTGCTGCCAAAGGAAAAGTTTTTATTGAATACGCACCGCTTGAAACTGCTTGGATACCCATTATAGGTGAAAATTATATTTATATCTATTGTTTATGGGTATCTGGCTCTTTTAAGGGAAAAGGACATGCTATTATGGCATTCAATGTCCATATATTACAAATTGCTTAGAACAAGTGAAGCGATACTGTGAGGAAAATCATATTTTATTAGACTTAATCGAAATAGATAGCTTAGAAAAAGCAAAAAATTTACCTTGTGTATTTAATAATTGGGCTGTATTTTATAATGGAAAATTTGAAACAATACATCTGTTAAATGAAGGGTATTTAAAAAAAATGATAGATAAAATGTAAGAGGATGATGCAAAGTAGTTAGACTTTTTGAAAGGATTTATATACTACTAGATAAGAAAAAGGTATCAGCTATAGAGCTTGCAGATCATTGTGAGGTATCAACCTGTATAATTCAATCATTTCTAAATCTGAGAATGTGCCAGTTGGCACATTTTTTTGTATTATAATTGAGGTAAAATGGAAGTGTAAGCAGTGGGAAAATGCTAGTTTATATTTGAAATTCAGGAGGGATTATGAAACGATTATTAAGGTTAAAGATTTGCTTTCTAGCAACACTGATATTAACAATGACAGCATGTGGAAGGAAAGAAGAATCATTAAGTGGAGTTTTCGATCAAGTTGTAGACGAGGCGGAGATTGTAATGGAAACACGAGCTGTAGAGGAAACAACCGTAGTACCATTCACTAGTGCACAAGCAGAAACCACCATGGTATATGAAACAACAGTAGAAGAAGAAACAAGTGTAGAGGATACAACAAGTACAGTTGAGGATGAAATTATCATGTATGATTTATCTTACGCACATGAACTTATGAATGGACTTGAAATACCAGATTTTCTAGCATTTGCCTCAGATAATCAAGAACGTACTTCATTAGAAGATGCAAACGAAGTATATGAAGGATTTTTCTCTTCCGAATTCGCTTATGGATTTGACTTAGGAGAACCATATTTTCAAAATTATCAACATAAAGTTTCAGAGTATGCAAGTTTTCTTGAAACACAAGGATTTGTTCTTATTTCAGATTGGGAAGGATATTATCATTTTGAGAAGCAGTGGAATGGATTTTATGTATGGTTAGCAGTAGGAGCTTATTCTTATGAAACCAACGGAATTGGAATTAGTTTTGAATTACAGCTAGAGCCATGGATACTTCCAGAACATATGCTAATAACATAGGCAGAAATCATAATGGAAGAAATAGCTGCTACCTTAAATAAAGTAGATTATTATTGTAATCCAGTAGCAGTTTGCCTATAACTTGGTACCATGTGCATGGCAATTACTACAGTAAGGATAAGCGTGAGAGGAGGTTTATTTATGAAATGGTTACTACTAGCAATTGTTGTTATAGGTTTACTTTCCTATAACCTTCAAGCAGAAGCAACTGTAAGTAGTTCAGGAGAAGGGAGTCTGCCTATTGATTTTTACGAACAACAAATATCAGTAGAGGGATTTGACGGAACCTATATTTATGTTTCTAAATGGCACTCATTAGAGGAATCGGTTTATGACCTCAATGGAAATCAAGTGATACCATGGCAAGAAGAGCGTGTATATATTGGGGAGGAAAGTGATGGTGTTTTTTTATTTACATTCATTACTGATGTAAAGCGAATGCATGAAGAGGGATGGGATTCGGAAAGCTTTGAATTTCAAAGCCATAATAATTATTATAAATTAGGGCAGGGATTCTTGTTTGAAAAACCACTTACTTATGCCACTGAATTTGTAGATGGATATGCATTTATTTATGATGAAAGTATGGAACGGCAAGTGATACGAAAAGACGGAAGTGTAGCTAGAGTGTTACCATCATCAAAATACGAGGGAAGCGATTATCAAATTGTAGGTGGATATGTAGCAATAAGTAATCGTTTGAATGATAAGGTAAGCTATATTGATATTGAAACTGGAGAAGAAACTCAGGAAATTCCGGAGGAATTAATTCCTAGTTATGGAGCGTTTTTTCCAGAAGGTTCTTACTCTAGTATTCATAACAATTCAAATAATTTCGGAATCGTTTATAAAGAAGACAAAGCTTTTCTGTATGATTTAAGCAGTGGTGAGTTACGATTAGATTTGGAAACTGCACCCCAAATTAAATACAAGCTATTCGATACTTATTTGGTAAAAGAAGTAAAGAAAGACGAGCCTGGTTGGAGTGGGGAAATCATTGATTTTGAAGGGAATGTGTTGAAACAATTTGATGATTTATATTATGTGGAATATGGAAGGGATGGGATTCTATATGAAGAGGAACATCAGTGGTATTATTATAAAATAGATGGTGCAGATACAACTAAATAAAACAATGTTAGGAGGAATTGAATTTGAAATATAATAGAACAATAGTACCTATCATGATAGGAAGTATTATATTAACAATAGGGAGCGGATTCCTATCATATGGAAGAGAATCCACCAAAGCTACCAATATTGATTATAGCCCATATTCTGCAGTTTTACAGGCTTATGAGTTAGAATACGAAGGAATGCAAATAAAACCTCAGCAAGATAGAGGTAGCCTTTACGATATTGGAGGGTTTTGTTATTCTCATTTGATTGACTTAAATCATGATGGGATATTAGAACTTGTATTGGTGGGCTCTCCTATTATATTTGAATTTGATCCCATGCAACCTCCTTATTCGGAAAGAATTCCTGGTTACCCTGATATAGTGAAAATCTATTCTCTTACAGAAGACGGAAAGTTACAATTTGTAGATGGTATTCCAATGACTGATTATAACACTCATGTTTCTAGTCATTTTGCAGTGGAATATGTAGTGGCAGAGGATAGAACCTATATATTGGTAGAGACCCCTAGTCAACATGGACAGGAAGAAGCAAGATATTATTCGTATGACCGAGGATTTTCTTATTTGGATAAATACTATCATGCGTATCTTGAAAGCAGTACCAATACGATGAAGTACGAAATTGAGGGCACGGAACATACAGAAGAAGAGTATCGAGAAAGTAGAGAATCCATAGGAACAAGTGAGGTACACCTGATTACCAACTTAAACGCTGGATTAGTTGAATCATTGCAAATGATTAATCGAGAGACAAAACAGTTTTTAGATAAGCATCCAGTAAAAAATTTTGAAGGAGAGGCAGGGGTTTATAGAGATGGGCATTTTTATTTTTTAGAGTATCTACCATCCATACCGCCAGAGATTACGGTTAAGCGTTATTATCATGCACTTACAAAAGGTGATTATCAAGCCATGAAAGAGATTTATTGGGATGAAAGTATGGTTGATGCAATAAAGGCTGGACGAGAAAATAGCTTGCATGCACCTGGAAATATTGTTTCTGATATGGAAGGGTTTTCGGAACAAAGGATTGAAAATATGGAGGCAGATACGGCTGAAATGATTCGAGCAGTTATGGAAACGATAGAAGCACACAAGAATGTATATATCGTTAAGTGCCTTGTAAACGAAGTATTAAACCCATCTGTGGTGTCTCTTGGAATGCAAGAAGGTGGGGGGACGTATAAGACTTGGTTTATTGTTTCTTCGGATGACCAAGATAGTCATAATTGGAAAATTGAAGCAGTACTTGATGATAGATTTACAAGATAGTTTGTTAAGATAGATAATAAGAACCGCTTAAGAGAGAGGAGTAATGATATGAGGAGAGTATTATCAGCTATAGCGTTAGTAGTTACAATGACAATAGGTACTACAATAGGTGTATTTGCACAGGTAGGGAATGTAGGATTAAAAAAAGATTTGTCTTCTTATTCCACAGTAAATCATAATCTTTATGGAATTACATTTTTAGGTTACGGAGAAGATTATTTTGATATGCCTATAGAGCTGTATCTATCAGATACACAGATGGAAACCGTAGAAGTTGTATTACATGAGGGAGATGAATTCTTCCTTTTGGTACCAAGTAGCCAGAATACATTTTTTGAAATATATTCTGTCAACCCTTCGGATCCAATTGGAGGAATTGAAAATTTAATCCACCAATCGAAAGCAGGAGCACCAGTGGTTCTTCGATGCAATCTTAGTGATTTAGCAGGAAATACAGGGATACGTGTTGATGCAAATGGACAATATGCATCATTTTCCCCATATGTAAATTTGTTTGATAGCAGTGTGGTTATCAGCGAGGGTGGATATTCACTTCCAAGATTAGAAAAGCCTATAGAAAATCAAAAAATAGTGGTAGAAAATAATATCTTTTCCTTAGAATTGCCTCTGTTTTGGCAAGAAAAATACATGGATGTTCGAAATGGAGATACTGAAATATCACTGATTCATAAAGGGATATTTGATCTATATGGATCGGGGGGACAACTTGGTCGATTCGCAATCATAGAAGAACCAGTTTATTATGATCCATACTATGTATATTTAAGTGGTGTTATTAGCCCAGAGGGAAGGCAGCTATACTTGGTTGCAGATGTATTTATTCCAGAGGAGACAGCTTCGAATCAGGAGGAGATTTATGCAGAATACATGAAATTGCAAGAGAGCATGGCAGGGATTAGCTATACGGTCCAATTGAAAAATGGATATACATTCAATGATGCTAGAGCTGTATTTGAGTCCCTAGAGGGACGAGATCTTTATTTAGAAAACTTATATAATACAGTGGGACATGAATATTTTGCAGGGAGAGCGGCAATGAGAAATGGGGATACGTATCTAGATGGATTCTATGTTGCGATTTATGCAATCGGTACCAATACAGCTGAAAAATTCACCACAGAAGAGTGGTTTGGGGTGTCGTCAAATGGTGTTGTTTATAAGTATGATGTGGTATATGATAGTTGGAGTATGTGGCCTTAGTATAACGTTTTAGTAAGATGTGAAAAGCACAAATGTGAGTAGATAACTGCCCACGCTTGTGCTTTTTCTCTATGAATTTAAGTAAGGTCATGAAATGTAGCACCTATAAATTCACATAAGAGTTCAGCATTGATAATGATTTCTGTACCCTTTGCTCCAGCACTTATGCCAATTTCATCAAATAATATGGCTGTTTCGTCAAGAAAGGTAGGGAATGCTTTCTTCATTCCAATAGGAGAACAGGCACCACGAACATATCCAGTAATCGGTAACATATCTTTTACTGAAATCATCTCGATTTTTTTATTTTTACTAATAGTAGCAGCTTTTTTCAAGTCAAGCTCTTGACTTACCGGTATACAAAAAACATTGATACCATTCTTATCTCCTTTCGTAACAAGTGTTTTAAATACTTCATCTGGAGACATTTCAAATTTTTCAGCAGAATAAATCCCCGAAAAATAAGTATCATTTACTGGATAAGATTTTATTTTATATGAAATATTAGCTTGATCTAGTAGACGCATTGCATTTGTTTTGGTTAATGGTGGCATTTTGTTATACTCCGATCATTTTATAAATAAATTGTTTTGGAAAAGCAAACGCTTTGTACAATTACTATAAGGAAGAATTAAGCTTGTGTCAATAGAGCAGAAAGAGATGCGAGATGATAGTTCCACAAAAGTTAAGACTGTCAAGAGAAATGAAATCATTGACAAATAGGTTGGAATGTCATATTATGGAGAGGTGAAAATTTGGTGAGTTTTCACCGAAGATGTTGAAGAGAGAATAGATAGGGGAGCGATAGCTCCCCATTTTTGTGCCATTATACCCACTGAGTTGTAGTATTAGGTGTGGTGAAAAAAGTTTTTAAAAATATTTTAAAAATTATAAAACTTTTTTAAAACTCACCTTGTCTTAGTATTAGAGGAGGGGAAATATGGAGAAACCAAGCATTATAACATGGCTTATATCTTTTATAAAAAAAGATATAAAGGATTTTAAAATCAATGAAGCGAAGAAAGACAGTATTTATCAAAAAATAAATGAAACGGAGAAAGAAAATGAATAACAAATTGACAATTGCTCAAGCGGTTGAGCTTGCTAAAAAGGGAAGAAACGAAGGGTTTGACTTCCTTTACAATGAAACGTACAAAACAAAATATTATCTCGCACTAAAATATATGAAGAGTGAGGACTTAGCAGAGGATATTATGCAAGAAGCATATATAAAGGCATTTAAAAGTTTGGACAAATTAACAGAGGCTGAAAAGTTTTCTTCATGGCTTGGAGTTATTATTGCCAATACTGCTAAAAATGCTTTGATCAAGAAAAAAGCCGTATTATTTTCTGAACTAGATAATGAGGATTTTGATGACGATTTTGAAAAAACAATAGAGGATGAAAGGAAATCTAATCAACCAGAAGCTTCTGTATGCTCAAAGGAAACACAGGAATTAGTCCATATGATGTTAGATAATCTTTCGGATGAACAAAAAATATGTATGCTGGCATTTTATATTGATAATCTTTCCATAAAGGAAATTGCAACTGCTTTAGATTGTTCAGAAAATACAGTTAAATCAAGACTAAATTATGGAAGAAAAAATATCAAAGCGCAAGGAGAAGAACTAAGGAAAAAAGGTCACACACTATACGGTCTTGCTCCCCTTCCATTCCTTCTATATCTACTTAAAACAGAGCAAATTAGTATAGGAACTAATATAGTGATGCAAACAATAGGCTCAAGTGTTGCAAAAGGGACTGCTACCAATATCACAAATAATGTTGTTACTAATCTAGCATCTGAAACGATTAAAAAGGGATTTTTGCAAACAATGATAGGTAAATTAGCTGTAGGAGCGGCTACTCTTGCAGTAACAGGATCTGTGATTTTATTTGCGACTGCTCAAGGAAAAGAGGAACCAATAGAAACGGTTCCACTACAAACAGAAATTTCTGAAGAAACCTCCGAAGAAACTTCGACTTCTCCTACGGAAGAAGCTACACAAACTCCTAGCGTAACCATATTGGCGGATGAAGATTATTCATCTCTAATCGCAGGAAATCTAACAAAAGAAGAATTTGAATATTTACTCTATAATATAATTCCGACTAATTACGAGACAGGGGAATTTGCAGGTCATGATACTATAGAAGAAGTACAGTATACATACTTTATAAACGGAATTACAAGTGGTGGAGGGGAACAAAATTTTGTTGAAAACTTGGGAAATACACCAAGTTATGCCTCTATGTACTCACTTGAAGACATCAATAAATTTTTATTAGCGTTCACACCTTACCAATTTGTGTCTGGTGGTACTTATGATGGTGGTATTAGCATTGTAGACAATGTTGTGACATTCTATCCCGCGACTCATTCCTCTACAACTGATGTGGACATCACAAGTGGGGAATATACGGATGAAGAAATGACCATTTACTATATGGAAACATTTCGCAGTAGCGACATGATAAATCAAGACTTGCCACCTGAGGTTTATAATAGAAAAGCGATACTTCATCCCATCGAAGATGGACTTTTTAGAATTTCAACGATCGTAAATATTGAAAATGTAGAAAGTCAATCTCTAGAGACAGAACAAGCCGTGGATACGGAACAATCGGTTCAAGCCATTGAAAACTACATGGATATTTATAAGAATGTTTTAAATTCAGTTAAAAACCAAGAGACTGGCTATACTTATGTATTTGCAGAGTATCAACAACCAACAGGAAAATATCAATATTTTTTGCATGATATAAACGGAGATGGAATTACGGAACTTATTGTAGGGGCTGAGATTGTTAATACTGTTTTTTATGAAAATCAAAGTAAGTTTTTTACCTGCGAACACACAGATAGTGGATATCATTTGAAACAAATTGAAGGTGAAACTTATCTCAGTGATGCAAGAGTATCAGCAGATGGTAACGGACTGCTCGACAGCAGTTTCGGCAGAATGAATGGGAATTATAGCATTGAACGTTTGACGATTGAAGATGGTAAGCTTACGGAAAATTTTGCATCAGAACTTGACCATATGATTGACACAGAAGAAGAAACTGCTTATCGAACTCAAAATAAAGAGGTAACTTGGTTTGATATTGATGATCTAAGTGGATTAACTAACTAAATAATAAAAACGAAAGAATAAGAGGAAACTTAAATATGAACAGTTATCATGGAGTAGAACTTTTAAACCGATTGATTGATTTAAGAGAATTAATAAGTTTTAGAAATACATCTCATAACAATAAACGAAAGCTTGAAAGTGAGCTTGCAACCCCTATCAAGATGGACACAAAAAAGGAAAAAGGAAGAATGCTAGTGTGGTTTTTATCTGCACTTGGAATATTTTATGTATTCTTTTTTGGCCTGATCGTGTCAGGAGTGGTTTCAGCACTGATGACAACTGTGATTTCTTTGTTTTTTTTATATTTTGCAACGTTGCATAGAAAAACACCGAAATTTTTAAAGTATTTCCTATTGTTTTGCTTTGTTTTTACAACAATTAACACAATTAGAGGCATAGGATTTAATATTATAAGTTTTATTATGATTGCTATTTCAGGTGCGATTACATATTTTGCTGGTAAAAAAGTAATTACTATTGTAAATGAAAAAATCAGAATGCACACGGAAAAAGTAATGCCTTATATCAATCAATATGACACAGACTACAGGCAAGCACAAAGATCAATCAATAATCTACTTCAAGGCAATTGGTATCCGACAGACAATGTGTACTATAGCATTGGAACCATTGACTTTTTCATTCATGCACTCAAAAACAAAAAAGCGACTACAATTTATGATCTTGTAAACTTGTTAGATAGAAAGTTTTATGAAGATCAAATGCTAGAAGAACAGCGAAGAGCTACAAGAGTTGCTCAGGCAAATATGTTTATCAACATGGCAAATGCTATTAATATGAACGCTCATATGAAAAATATAAATAATGAATTAAAAATTCAAACAAGTCAAAGAGAACGTGCGCTTCGAACCATGCAGGAGTGGTAATACTATCTAAGCAATAGAAAATCAAATAATTGCCACAAACTAGAAATCTATAGTTTGTGGCAATTATTTGATCTTGGATGAAAGCGTGGTTCTCTTTAGAGGGTGTAAAATATGCAATTACGACTGTGATACAAGTCGTTTTATAGTTGGCCTCAATGCAATACTTAATGGAACTACAACAATTACCGCAATAACGCCATTAATCAGTGACACGATTCCTTTTTGTGAAAGGGATATGATAACTGCTAGGATAGGTTGTAGTTGAAAGTAATGAACCTCTACAAAACTTTTTGCTAAATATAAAATCACATAGGTAATAGAACCGATTGCAGATGCAGCGGTGCTTGATATTACAACAATGCCACCTTGTGTTCACTTTTGGTAGAGTTCTCCTGCAATATATACCATTAAAAATTTGAATATAAACGTTTATCGGTAAGTATGGGTATCTGTATCATTGACACGACATACATCATCGCAGCCATAACTCCAACTAAGGCAAATTCTTTTGTTCCAATTAAAAGGTTCTCATCGTTCTTTTGACTCCGTAATTACAGATACTCCAAAGTCGGATTACAGTTTCAACATCAAGTAATGCAAACATTTTCTC
>CAYJKD010000098.1:454-9995 GCA_964370595.1 uncultured Lachnospiraceae bacterium | reverse complement strand
TCATCAAGGGCTCAATTTGTGAGATATCCATTATGGCCATATTCGCCACTGCCTTTGTAAATGGATATTCTTGTTTTAATTTTAATAAAGCATCATAGTTTGTGGCATCACAAACATGAAATTCAACTTTATCTAGAACCTCTGCTCTACGTTTCATTGCAAGATCAATCATTTTTCTACTATAGTCAAAAGCAATTACAGTTGCACCTTGTTTTGCCATATATTCAGAAAAATTACCATTTCCACATGCTATATCAAGGATTAAATCATTACCTTTTATTTCAAGTAACTGCTCTACATTTGGTCTTACAATCTCCCTATGAAAATAATTTGAATGATCCCCCATGTGTTCATCCCAAAATTCAGCATTTTTTTCCCATGCCAATAACCCATTATCTTTAAAATCGATTCTACACATAAGGATTCCCTCTCAAAATAATTACTCTAAAATAGTTCTTTCAAATTCACTATGATCTTACCACGAATTCCCAATCATTAAAAACATCTATTGAAATTTCTTTTGCTAATGCACCTGATACACCTTCGCCTTGAATAAATGTAGCAAAATACACTACTTCATTTTCAAGTTCAAAAAAGCCTACATACCAACTTTGATTATTTCCACTGCCTGTTTTACCAGATAAACCTTGAGTTTGAGTGCTCATCACATTTTTCAACAACTGAATCTGCTCCATACTATATATCGTGTTTTTTTCAAAAATACGCTCTAGTAAATACACTTGTTCTCTTGGAGATATCTTCAAAGATGAGTTAAGCCAAAACCCGTTCAAATCTTTCTGGGCATTACTTCCATTTCCTTCCCACTGAGAGATATCACAATTTCCATATTCCAATTCATTCAATTGGTTCTGAATGATATTTTGTGGAATTTGATAAACAAGTTGGTGGTAATACCAAACACAAGAATTTTGAAATGCTTCCTTTAAATTCAAATTAGCATTCCACGGGTCATGCCAATAAATCGTACCATCATAATTCATCTTACTACCTTCTGATACAACAATTTTTTGTTCTAATCCCATTAAAGTTGACACAATCTTAAAGGTAGAATTAGGAGCATTTCGTGTATCAACCAATTCTTGATTATAAACATATTCTTGATTGTTTGAAGATAAAAAAATCGCACCACCCTCTGTGGAACCGAAATAATCACTTAAATCGATGTCTTTGCTCATGGCATCTACTTCCGTCAATTCTTCCGCTTCCGTAGTACTTTCTGCACTTGTTTCATTCACTAATGTATCATTGCTACTTATAATTTCTTTTACCTCGTAATCATCTGACGTTTCCAACACTTCATTTGTAGACGTTGGTTCAATCCCTTGAGGCTTAGGACTGCAAGATATTGTAAAAATTGAAAGCAATAATACTCCTAGCATCATTTTTTTCATGTATAATCTCCTACTGCTCAAACAAGTTCTTTTCTGAAATTACCTTTCATTTCAAGTGCTTTCATAATTAACTCTACTGCGCCTTTTATTCCCACGATGGATGTATCAATACATAAGTTGTAGTTTGACATATCCTCATAATTTTGCCCCGTAAACTGCTCATGGTATCGAGCTCGTTTCTTATCCACTGCAAGTATTTCTTTTATCATCTGCTTTTCACCTTTTGCTCGGTCCTCAGGCACCTTACTAAAGCAGCGTTCTACTCGAAATGTTATATCAGAAGAGTAGATAAAGATTTTCAATGGATTCTGATCTCTCAAAATGTAATTCGAGCACCTTCCAATAAAAATACTATCCTCTTTTTGTGCTACATCTTTAATTATTTTATCTAATGCTAACTGAACATCGATTGATAGTGGCTGTAGATAACTCGTAAAGGAGCGCCCAACTGAATATGCATAATTTCTTGTTGATTTTTCATCAAAGTGAATTAATTGTCCTTCTGAAAACCCTGTTTCTTCTGCCATTATTTTAAGCAGCTCTTTGTCATAATAGCTCCAATTCAAAGCATCTGCAAGGCGTTTGCCCACTTCTCTTCCACCACTTCCAAATTGTCTGTTTAATGTAATAAGGTTTCTCATTTTTCTCCTTTATCATGACATAAATTCTAATTTATTATTGTAATCATTTTCTACAAATCAGTAAATAAATTCAGCTGATTATTTTGACAAGATTTCACTTGCCGTTCTGTTACACGATCCACTGCCGATAGTTCTCCACAAAGCAAAGCACCCTTAGGATTATGCTTTCCCAAATTGCTCTGAAGGGTATTCGAACTATGATTCGCATAACAATATAAGCATCCATTATTACAAGTATTATACATCCCAATATCTATACTTGTTACACAACCACATTCAAGTCTTTGATTTTTATCCTTTTCAAGTTCAAGTTTATAACCTCCAATTTTTTCTAATCGGTGTTTGTCAATACAATGTGCATGTAAAATCCCAAGCTTACTTAGGTCGATTCCTTCTGCGCAAGTATCTAGTAGCAAACCATACTTCGACGCAATGTTTGAAAATTTTTCCATTAATTCGTATTTATGCTCTGGAAATAAACTAATTATATTTAGAGATTTTGTATTTCTTATCGTATTTCTGTAGTAATCAATAAAACTTAATGTGCATCGGTCCGTATATTGGTAGAGCTGCTTTGCAAGCACTTCAAAATATTTACAGTGATACTCCATCGTATAATTTTCATTAAAAAATATAGGATCATATCGCCAAACAATCCTATCTTTTCCGATTTTTTTTGATAATTTTTTAAATGCTGGAATTATTATTTCATTTTTTGATGGTATATTACACTGAACTTCTCTTCCATAAGGATCAAGTGTAAATTGAAAATAATAAGAATATTTTTTCAACTCATCAAGACGTTCCATCATTGGTATTGGGTTTTTTGTCCAAAACACAATTCCATCAACCACCTCAGGTGCAAGATTAATTCTACTTACTTGATGTGTATTCATCGGATTTCGCACCAAAACAAACCCTTCTTTTATTCGATTGTAAAACCAATCTGAATAATACGTTGGAATATCCGTTCTTCTGCTAGCACTAATGATCACTTTTCCACCTCTTTAATTAATTAACTCTAATACAATCTAGTTAGTTTATCATATCACGTTTTTCATAAAATTCAACCACATCCTCTTAAAAAAAGAAATAGGTATCAATACCCATAACGAGCCTTAATATCTATTTCTTTTATTCACTATTTATTGGTCGTCCCAATCTTACTGTAAGCGATACATTCTTCCTTCAAAAGGCTGAAGTTTAATGGTTTTTCCTTCTATCTCATTATTTTTATGGGTTGCAATCATAAGGTCACCTTTTATTTCATCATCATATTCAAAAATAGCGTCCTCATTACTCATATTACACACAACTAAGTATTCTTGTTGTACACCAATTCGCTTATATCCATAGACCTGTTCATCCGCTTCCACTAGAAGCTTAAGAGGGGCATATACAAGATCTGTTTCTGATTTTCGAATTTTAATCATCTCTCTATAAAATGATAGAATAGAATCTGGATCTTTTTCTTGATTTTCTACAGAAATTTCTGTGTAGTTCTCGTTGACCTTCATCCATGGATTTCCTAACGTGAAACCTGCGTTTTTACTGCTATCCCATTGCATAGGTGTTCTTGAATTTGCTCGGCTCATACGGTATGAAATTTCTAGTGCTTCTTCTTTTGTCATTCCCTTTTTCAAGTTTTCGTAGTATGTAATAATTGTTGGACCTTCTTGATATTCTTCTACCTCATCTACTGTCACATTCGTCATTCCAATTTCTTGACCTTGATAAATAAAAGGTGTTCCTTCTTGCATAAAATACATAAGCCCTAAGGTTTTTGCACTTTCTTTCCAATAATTTTTCTCATCTCCCCATTTCGAAACCACTCGTGGTAAATCATGGTTTTCAATATAAAGAGCGTTCCAACCTTTTCCATGAAGTGTCTCTTGCCAATTTGTTAATGTTTTCTTTAATGCAACCAAATCAAGGGTATTCTTTTCTCGATTCCATAACTTTAGATGATTAAACTGGAATATCATATTGAAGTATCCATCTTCTTTCCCTGCCCATTTATGAGCATCTTCAACTTTAACACCATTCGCTTCACCTACTGTCATAATGTCGTATCTATCAAAGGTACGCTCCTTTAATTCTTTTAGAAAAGGATCAATTCCGTCTACATTCATCATTTTAGGAAAACAAGGAACATAATCTAAATTTTCTGGATTATCCATGTCAGAAAATGAAAGATCTTTTTTGATATGACTGATTGCATCTACACGAAATCCATCAATACCCTTATCAAGCCACCAATTTACCATCTCATACAAAGCTTCTCTCACTTCTTTATTTTCCCAGTTTAAATCCGGCTGTTTTTTATCAAATACATGCAAATAATGCTCTCCTGAGTTTTCACAAAGCTGCCAAGCAGAACCTTTAAAAATACTCTCCCAGTTATTTGGCTCTACCCCATTTTTTCCCTGCTTCCATATATACCAATCTCTCTTTTCACTTTTCACATCACTCTTTGACTCAATAAACCAAGGATGCTCATCCGATGTATGATTGATTACAAGGTCAATAATCAGGCGCATTCCTCTTTTATGTACTTCTCGAAGTAACTGATCACAATCTTCCATGGTTCCGAATTCATCCATGATATCATGATAGTCACTGATGTCATACCCATGGTCTGCATTTGGAGATTTATAAAATGGACAAATCCATATTACATCAATTCCCAACTCGTTTAAGTAATCTAATTTTTCAATCACTCCCCTCAAGTCGCCGATTCCATCTCCATTACTATCTTTAAAACTTCTAGGATATATTTGATATCCTACTGCCGATTCACTCCAATGTTTCTGATTCACGCTATATTCTCCTATGCTACAACTATTATTTATTATTGATTCAACCTCACGTATTATAGCATATTCTACATAAGTTTCAACTCTTTTTAAAACTTTGCTTGTACTATAATCAAACTCCAATTTCACTAATAAATTTATTAAAAATATCCTGTTAATGCTTTTTGATTTTTTCACAAAACTCAATGTATACATTGACAAAACAATGATAATCATGTAAAATAACAGAATATTCATGCGTGACAACGATTAAATCGTCTATGGTGCTTTCCGCAAACAAAACTATTCTGTTTTGTTTGCGATTTTTTTATTTGAATTCAAAATCAATCAAATCGAAAAAGGAGAAAAAAGATATGGAAAACAGAAATTTAATGAGTAAAAATGAAATGAACACGATTATTAGTGCTGCAAACAAAAAGCAACCTGTTGATTTATTGCTTAAAAATTGTAAAATCATTGATGTTTATCAAGGAAAAATCATGGAAGGTAATATTGGAATCAGCGGTAACTATATTATTGGAATTGGAAATTATCAAGGAAAAATAGAGATCGATTTAGATGGTTCCTATGTTTCCCCAGGATTTATTGATGCACATATGCATCTTGAATCGATTTATGTATCTCCATCAGAAGCTGGTAGATTACTGGTACCAAGAGGAACCACAACAATCATTGCAGATCCACACGAAATTGTTAATGTCTGTGGAACAAAGGGACTTGATTATATGTTAGCATGTACCAATAATACCGCTCTTGACATTAAATATATGCTTCCATCTTGCGTGCCATGTACACCATTTGAAACTTCTGGCGCTATATTCTTAGCTTGTGATATGGATAATTATCTAAACCATGATGATGTTTTAGGATTAGGAGAATTCATGAATCATGTCGGTGTAAATAATTGCAACGACGATGACCTTTCTAAGATATATGCTGCGCGCATGGCAGGGAAAATAATCGATGGACATGCACCCGGAGTCGTAGGAACGAAACTTGATGGATATGTTGCATCTGGTGTTCGTACCGATCATGAATGTAGTTCTGTAGAAGAAGTCAATCAACGAATTTCTAGAGGTATGTATGTAGAATTTAGGCAAGGTTCCGCTTGTCGTGACCTAAAGAAATTACTTCCTGCCGTTACAAAAGAAAACTTAAGATACTGCTTGCTCTGTTCCGATGATCGAGAACCAGAAACAATATTTAAACTAGGTCATATGGATGATTGTTTACGAATATGTGTTGAAGAAGGTCTTGATCCAATCTCTGCAATTAGAATGGCTACAATCAATACTGCCGAATGCTATCGATTGTATGACCGAGGAGGTATTGCTCCAGGATTACTAGCGAATATCGTAATTCTAAAGGACCTTACAGATTTTACTGTTCAAAAAGTAATGATAAAAGGCGAATTTGTTGCAGAGAATGGTACTTACTTAAAACCCATCAAAACTGCAGATATATCTTCTGTAAGTAATTCTATGAAAATTAAAGATTTTAGCATTGATAAACTTAAATTACCATTTAAATCCAACCACGTAATCGGGATGGAGGTCTCAACAGATGGAGTTTTAACAAAAAAAGTACAACTTGAAGTGAAACGTAACGAAAATGACGAGTTTGTATATGACAAAAATTCAGATATTAATAAAATTGCTGTAATCGAACGCCATACCTATACTGGTAATGTTGGTGTTGGGCTTATAAAAGGATTTGGAATAAAAACAGGCGCAATTGCTCAAACCATCGCTCATGATTCTCATAATGTGATGGTTGTTGGAATGTCCGATGAAGATATGGCTCTCGCCGTAACTACTTTAATAGAAATGGGTGGAGGAATTGTCGTTGTCAATGAGGGTGTCGTTCTTTCTCAGTTAGAATTACCAATTGCTGGACTTATGAGTGATAAAACTGGCGAAGAAGTTCGTGATAAATTTAAAGAGCTCCATGAAATTTGCCATGATAAACTTGGCATCACTGAAAAAGAGCCTATTGTTCAATTGTCATTTATGTCACTACCTGTTATTCCAGAAATAAAAATCACAGATAAAGGTTTGTTTGATGTTACAGAATTTTCATTTATCTCTCAGTGAGAACAATTAACAAGCGAATCTACCTACGGCTAAACTTGGTACACACTTGCAGATACACATTCATATTTAGTAAAAGGGACTTTCACTATCCCCATATATATGATAAAAAAGCAGTGATTTCTCACTTCCTTCCGAGAAATCGCTGCCTTTTGTAATTCTATTATGTTCTATATAGAAAATAACTTCCTAGTTTTTATGCATCTTGTTTTGTATCTGCAATTTGAATTTCTCTAAGATTTACGCCTTGTGGCAACTCATATGCAAATTTAATCGTTTTTGCAACATCTTCTGCTGTTATACTGTTTGCTCCAACGCTTTCTTTCCATTGATTGTAACCTTCTTTAATCGCGTCACTAGTCGTATGACTTAATAACTCTGTAGCAACTGCACCTGGACAAATTCTCATAACTCTAACATTATGAGAAGACAACTCCATTCTTGCAACTTCTGAAAGTCCAACTACACCATATTTTGTAGCACAATATGCTGCATGATTTCCAAATGGTTTAACTCCTGCTATCGATGCAATATTTATGATTGTACCACAGTTTCTCTCTTTCATATCGTTCATTACAATCTGCATACCATTCATAACACCCATGACATTTACATCAAGCATTTTCTGCCATTCAGAAGCATCTTGTGTTTCAAGATTACCTAAAAGCATAACTCCTGCGTTATTTATAATTAAATCTGTTTTGCCAAATTGCTCCTCAGCAGATCTAACTGCCTGTTCAAATTCTTCTTTGTTTGTAACATCAACTTTTTTGCAAATTGTATTTGGTAAATTCAATTCCTCTAATAACTCAACTCTTCTCGCCACTAAAAGTAGAGGGTACCCGTCTTCACTAAACATTTTCGCAAGTTCCCTACCAAAACCAGAGCTTGCACCTGTAATTACAACTAATTTTTTCATATTCTTCTCCATTCTGTCGTTTACTTGCGACATCGATTGTAATGAAAGTTACGTTTAATCCATTCATTTCTTCCATATTACATTCTCTACCGTTTTTATACTACAATAGAATTATTATTATAATCATAATTAAATAATCAGTCAATATGGCACGTTTTTTACCCTTAGTGAAAAGAAGGTAACTAATGGTATGTAGTAATCCAAAAAACTTAAGATTGGAATCTTATAGCAAAGAACCAACACGCCTGATACTATATTCATAACTATAAAGATTTGATATTTCTTCGAAACTTCAAGATTGATCCGTCTATTTTCACATATTTGAAAATAATTTCAAACCGTGCTATTGCAACTGCATACAATATATTGTAAAAAATCAAGCATTCTGCTAAAATATTATATAAAGTCATTATGAAAGCAATTGCTGAAAGGAGTTAAATATGGAGGGAATGGCTAATTACAAATGTAAAGCATGTGGTGGAAATGTTGCATTCAATCCTGCAACGCAAAAACTTGTTTGTGAGCACTGCTCAACTGAATATTCAACTCTTAATGAAGAGAATACAACACCGATTTCAAATGACAATTATAATAATTACAATTGTCTTTCTTGTGGAGCAAAATTAGTAGCGGATAAAATGACAATTGCAACAGAATGTGCATTTTGTGGCTCAAATGTGGTATTAAGCGATAAATCTAACACATATACCCAACCTGAATATATACTGCCTTTCCTTATTGACAAAGAAAAAGCAATGG
The DNA here is from genome assembly GCA_964370595.1 of uncultured Lachnospiraceae bacterium. Lineage (GTDB taxonomy): Bacteria > Bacillota > Clostridia > Lachnospirales > Lachnospiraceae > Brotaphodocola. The sequence goes on along the minus strand of CAYJKD010000098.1, from coordinate 1,358 downwards.
AGCTATTTCGCGAACTTTGTAAGAAAGAGAAATTAACGCCAAAAGAAATTTTCAAGCAGAGTAAAATCAGTAGAATGCAAGGTGTCTATGTACCTGCATGGTTTTTTAGTGCAAATGCTAATACTACACTACAATATGAGTGTTCAACTGACCAAATTAAAGTAGTATCTGCAAAGAGAATTGCAAGTTTTTTTGATGTCATAATGCGTGGTTTTGGTGGTTTTAGTAAAATTCCCGTAAATGCGAGTAGCTATGTAAACAACCGCTTTATTGAATCTATAGAGCCATTTGAATGTGACAAATTGGTACCCTTTGACAACAAATATATTATGGGATTTTTTGCCGATTATAGTGATGTTCCAGCTGATAAATGCTTTAAAAGCGCAGAAAAACGCATAGTGGAGTCTATTTCTGCGGTTTGCAAAAAAATGATGAAAGGCTATGCAAAAACCAAACTACAAAATTCAAACGTAGCATATAATGATTACGAAAAAATCAACGTACTAATACCTGTTTGGTTTTTAAATATACATTATAAAAAGGCAAAATATTGCTTTACGATAAATGGGCAAACAGGTAAAATTGCTGGTGTATTACCTATGAGTAATATTGCAAGAAATATTATTTATATTCTTAAATCAGCGCTTATAATAACACTCGTTACAGGGCTTTCTTTATTAACAGGTCCACTTAGTGCGGTTATCGTTTTTGCAGCAACTGTATTTTTTTCAGTACAAGGTTATCGCAAAAAAGCTTTCGTTGATGATAAGGTATATTACTTAGACGGTCAAGTAAATGCCGATACTTATATTGTGAACAACTCAATTAATGTTAGTGAAAATAGTACGACGTTTATAAGAGAAGAAGAGATTATTGGTAAAGATTAATCGTTTATATTGACAAG
>CAYJKD010000098.1:0-444 GCA_964370595.1 uncultured Lachnospiraceae bacterium | reverse complement strand
TTGTATTAAGATTACGACGAAGTACGATAACGATTTTCGTTACAAAGTAGTGCATCGCTATTCGTATTCGCTATTTTAGGATTCGGATTTATAATTTAGGAGGTTGTTATGGAAGACCCAGTATTAAGAAAACTGTTTTTAGGATTTATACAGATTCATATCTTACATCATGCAAAAAAAGAACCTATTTTTGGCTCGTTTATGATAGAGGAACTGAAATCTCATGGGTACGACATAAGTCCTGGAACTCTTTATCCTATATTTCATAATTTAGAAAAATCGGGACATTTGACGGTCGAAAGTCAAAAGCATGAGGGAAAAGTGCGTAAATACTACTCAATCACAGAAAAAGGCAAAGAAACATTGGTTGAAGCGCAAAGAAAAATCAAAGAATTGACAGGTGAATTATGAGTAAGGATGTGTTAAAAGATATCATGAAAGATT
>CAYJKD010000097.1:0-10022 GCA_964370595.1 uncultured Lachnospiraceae bacterium | reverse complement strand
AATATGTAATCGAAATGGGGTATACCCATGTAGAACTTATGGGAATCGCAGAATATCCTTATGATGGCTCATGGGGCTATCAAGTTACAGGTTACTACGCACCTACAAGTCGCTATGGTACACCTGATGAGTTTCGCTACCTCATAAATCATCTACATAAACATAATATCGGAATTATTCTTGACTGGGTTCCTGCTCACTTTCCAAAAGATGCTCATGGACTTAGTGAATTTGATGGACAACCACTTTACGAATACGCTGATCCTCGAAAAGGAGAACATCCTGAATGGGGAACAAAAATCTTTGATTATTCCAAGCATGAAGTAAGTAACTTTTTAATTGCAAATGCACTTTATTGGATGAAAGAATTTCATGTGGATGGACTTCGAGTAGATGCTGTAGCTTCTATGCTTTATCTAAATTACGGAAAACAAGACGGGCAATGGATTGCCAATTGTTATGGAGGTCAAGAAAACCTAGAAGCAATAGAATTCTTCCGTCATTTGAATAATCAAATACGCGAACGAGGCAATGGTGGATTTGTCATTGCTGAAGAATCCACTGCATGGCCTAAAGTGACACACCCTGTAGAGGAAGAAGGATTAGGGTTTCACTTTAAATGGAATATGGGGTGGATGCATGATTTTTTAGAATACATGAAACTAGATCCTTATTTTAGAAAATATCATCATCACAAGCTAACGTTTGGGCTTACTTATTTTACAAGTGAAAACTTTATCCTTGTGCTTTCTCATGATGAAGTTGTACATCTAAAGTGCTCTATGCTCAACAAAATGCCTGGAATCTATGAAGATAAATTTGCTAATCTAAAACTTGCATACACATTCGTGTTTGGTCATCCTGGCAAAAAATTATTATTTATGGGACAAGATTTCGGTCAGTTAAATGAATGGAATGAAAATGTATCTCTAGATTGGCATTTAACAGAAGAAATTTATCATAAAGATTTACAAGATTATGTAAAAGACCTATTGACCTTATATCGCACGTATCCTGCTCTTTACCAACTAGAAAACAGTTGGGATGGGTTCCAATGGATTAACCCTAATGACCAAGACCATGGTATCTTTAGCTTTATTCGATATGCGAAGAGCAAACGAAACAACTTGTTATTTATTATTCATTTTACTCCGGTAAAACGAAATAAATATAGAATCGGCGTTCCAAAAAAAGGAAGATACACTTGTATTATGGACCAAGCACACGGTATTTATGAAGATGGGCAAACTATTTATCAATCGAATCCCATCCCCCGTGATGGATTTGACCATTCCATTGAATTAGATATCTCTTCCTATGGAAGTATTATCCTTCGATTCTAAACATTAACATTATCAAGCACACGAAAGGAGCTATAATTATGGCAAGAAAAATGATCTCTCAAAAAAGCAACAAATCTGTTTACCGTGACGGAAACTTAGCTGTTAAAGTATTTGCAGCAGATTTCCCAAAATCAGAAGTTCTAAATGAAGCACTCATCAGTGCTCGAATTGAGGAACTCGGTGGAATCGATGTTCCTGCTACAAAAGATGTATCCATCGATTCAGATGGATGTTGGACTATTTCCAAGGAATTCATTGAAGGAAAAACCTTAAAACAATTGATGGAAGAAAATCCCGAAAAATTTGATTCTTATTTAGAAGAAATGATTGATTTGCAGTTAAACCTTCATGCAAAAACTTGTCCTCTCCTCAATAAGTTAAAAGATAAAATTTCTCGTCAAATTTCAGAACTCGAAGAACTTGATTCATCTAATCGTTATGACCTTCTCACACGATTAGACGGAATGCCAAAGCATACAAAATTGTGTCATGGTGATTTCCAACCAGATAACATTATTGTAAAAGAAGATGGCACTAAGGTAATCATTGACTGGGTTCATGCAACTCAAGGAAACGCAAGTGCAGATGTGGCTCGTACCTATTTACTATTTTGTTTAGATGATGAAAAAAAAGCTGAGAAATATATGGACTTGTTTTGTAAAAAAACAAAAACAGATAAGCGCTATGTGCAGCAATGGCTTCCAATTGTAGCTGCTTCTCAATTAACAAAAAATCGTCCTGAGGAAAAAGAACTTCTTCTTCGTTGGATTAATGTTTGTGATTATCAATAGCGTGATTTACAACTACATAGTATAAGAATCGTAAGGTCTTACCGATTGCGGTAAGACCTTTTTTAAGGTATACTGTAACCATATAGAATCTCACAATGCTTCGTATTATTACCCTACTTGCATTGTGTTAATAATAAATTTCAACTAAAAAGGAGGTTAACTCATGCAAACAATTCTTGTGTGCGATGATGATAAAGAAATCGTTGATGCGATCGAAATATACTTAAGTGGTGATGGTTTTCAAATTTTAAAGGCATATGACGGATATGCTGCATTAGAACTCTTAGAACAACACCCCATTGACTTAATGATTATAGATGTTATGATGCCTGGTCTTGATGGAATTCGAACTACACTAAAAGTGCGAGAATCAAGCAGTGTACCCATTATCATTCTTTCTGCAAAATCAGAAGATAATGATAAAATCCTCGGTTTAAACATTGGCGCTGATGATTATATTTGTAAACCCTTTAACCCTTTAGAACTTATGGCCCGTGTAAAATCTCAGATTCGTAGATACACCCAACTAGGTAATCATTTACTACAGACTGGAGATGCCATTTATAAATGTGGCGGTCTTACAATTAATGATGACACAAAAGAAGTTTGGATTGATGAAGATCCCATTAAACTCACTCCAATTGAATATAATATATTATTACTACTAGCTAAAAATGCTGGAAAAGTTTTTTCTATTGATGAAAATTATGAACAAATATGGAATGAAGAAGCAATTGGTGCGGATAATACCGTCGCTGTACATATTCGCCATATTCGAGAAAAAATCGAAATCAATCCAAGAGACCCTCGTTATTTAAAAGTTGTGTGGGGTGTTGGATACAAAGTAGAAAAACAATAGGAGTATCTCATGACAAAATCATATTCCTTACGCATTCGAAAACATATTGCTGCATTATTCCATATCTTATTTTTAGGAATTACTGTCTACGCTCTTACTGTGTTATACCTACGTGTAGATATCGGTTCTGGTGTTTCTTCTATTTTAGCTACAGACTTTGAAGATACTGTTGAATTCACACAACAAATTCAAAGTGATGTAGATGATATTTTTCTCTATGTTGCCTATCGTGATGTTTTTGAAACCGATGGAGAATTGGATTTATCAAAAAATATTTTTTCCGTTTCCACAGATGATGGGCCTGAAATCATCTACAATTTAGAAGAAGTCATAAGACTAGCACAAGAAAACGGATATTATCTAGATGAACATTATCATGTAAAAAGTGATATCATTTTCCATGATGAAATTACAACATCAAGAACTTACCGAATCAACTGGAAGGCCTATAACCCCTATTTTTCAGCTGAAGGACCTGGTGCATCCTATACCTCGCTCCCTGAATTAGCAAAAGAGGTTATGGATTGCCTCAGCACTTATTACCAAGGAAGAGCACGGTTTATAGATACCCCATCAAACCTTCATTTTCATATTACACGAATTGATGAAGAATATAAAAAAAATGTTTACTCCAACACTTCTGATATGAATATCGACCAACTAAAACAACTAGGAAATTACTTTTATTTTTCTGGCTCTACTGCTGTGATTGAGAATACCTTCAAAGAACTTCCTAATAATTTCTTTCGCAATTTGACGGAATATCACATCTCCGATTATGACAATTACGAGTTTATACTTGCAATTGATACCACATTTCCTAATGCTGATGTTTATCAGTATGCTTATATGAATTACCATAAATTGCAATTAGAAGTTCAGGAATCAGTTGCTCAGCTAATATTCGGTATTATAGGCGCACTAATTACACTATGTTACCTCATTTTAGTTTCAGGGCACCTCTCTTCTACTTATACAACAATTACGCTGCATAACTTCGACCTAATTACTACCGAATCTTGCATCCTTATATCTATTATTCTTACTTTTTTTGCGATTTTTATGGGGGAAGAAGTCGGAGAACGTTTATTACACCTTATATTTCCTGAAGAGGATTGGTATTTTTTAGACCGTATGCTGCGAGCAGTGATTATTTACCTCTGTGTAATACTTACAAGCTTTAGCTTTATTCGTAGATACAAAGCGAAAACTTTAATCACAAATTCTTCTTTTATACGTGTGAAAGAAACGATTTCCTTATATTTTTCATCTCGTAGTTTTTCTTACAGGAATACTTGCTTCTTCTTATGCTTTATAATATTCCACCTTAGTTTTTCAGCATTGCTATATATCTGTTATACCAATCGACAGCATTCCTATGCCATTGTCTCCTTATTTGTATTAGTAGGAATTATTATTTGTATCGACTACTTCGTGCTAAAAAAAATAATTTTTTCTGCCAGACAAATGGATCAGATTTCTGGAGCCATCCAACATATTTCTGAAGGAGATACCTCATATCAAATGGATCTAGCACATTTAACTGGAAAGGAACGAAATATTGCAGTCCAACTCAACCACATTGGAACTACTTTTGAAGGTGCATTAAAGGAACAAGTGAAAAGCGAGCGCTTAAAAGCTGATTTGATTACCAATGTTTCACATGATATCAAAACCCCTTTAACTTCTATTATAAACTATGTCGACTTAATCAAAAGAGAGCATATTCAAAATAAAAAGCTAGAAGAATACTTAATCGTTTTAGAGCAAAAGTCTCAAAGACTTAAAAACTTAACCGAAGATCTTGTAGAAGCTTCTAAAGCTAGCTCAGGTAATTTAAAACTAGAGATGGCAAGTATTGATTTAGTAGAAATGATTTGGCAAACCAATGGAGAATTTGAAGAAAAATATAAAGAGAGAAATCTCAATTTAGTCTCTACTCTTCCTGAAGAGTCTTTTCTTATTTCAGCTGATGGAAGAAGACTTTGGCGTATTTTAGAAAATTTATACAATAATGCTTTTAAATACGCGCTCACAGGAAGTCGTGTTTACGTATCTGTAGAAAAGCGAGAAGAAACCGTATTTTTCATTATAAAAAATATTTCTGACACTCCACTTAATTTAGATGGTACTGATTTAACAGAACGTTTTGTTCGTGGAGATGTATCTCGTTCAACGGAAGGAAGTGGACTTGGTCTATCCATTGCCCGTAGCTTAACCCATTTGCAGAATGGTAGTTTTGAAATTTTAATTGATGGAGATCTATTTAAAATCGAAATTGGATTTCCACTTATTTCTCCAACAAAAAAAGGATGATTTTCATCATCCTTTTTTTGTTAGAAAATACGCCATCCAACAATAAATTTGCTTTGCCACCAAGAAGATAAACTTCTATGCACTACTTTACCGTTACTAGAGGATGCATCAATTACCATACCATTGTAAGCTACAATTCCTACATGACCAGGCATAACAATGATATCCCCTGCCTTTAAATCTGAAAAGTTGCTGATTTTTGTATATTTTCCAACGCTTCTCCATCCAGAAGAAGTCAAATAACTTTGATTTACTCCAACTTGCTTTAAACACCAATAGATAAAACCAGAACAATCAAATGTATTAGGTCCTTTTGCGCCCCAAACATAGCTACTACCTAACTTCGAAGAAGCAACTGATATCAGTGCATCTACACTTCCGCTTCCATAACTTCCTGTATCAATCGTAGATGCGCCCGTATTATTACTTGTATCAGATCCTTGATTTGAAGATTGTGAACTAGAGCTACTGCTAGAGCTAGAGTTACTACTACCTCCACTACTTGCTACCGCGGTAGAACTTCCCGAAGGAGCTCTTCTAGCTTCGCCACTTGTTAATTCTGTCATAGTCTGAACTCCTACCTGACCATCCACTGACAAATAGTTCGTTCTCTGGAAAAGTTCTACTGCATTGTGAGTAATCTCTCCAAAATATCCAGTTGCATGAGATGCGCTTAAATATCCTAAGTCTTGTAGTAAGTCTTGAATTTCATATACACTATCTCCACTGTCTCCTAGTGCTATTCCATTTGGTAAGGCATCGTCACTATATAGTGCTATTCTTGTAGATGGCCCTAAATATCCATCTACAATTTGGTCATTTCTCGACTGAAACTGTTTTACAGCAATAATCGTATCAGAGCCAAATTTCCCATCTGGTTCTGAAGTCATATAACCTAATGCCTTTAGCTGCTCTTGTGCGTCTAACACGATTTCGCTCTCTTCTCCAAAAGCAAGTAGATTTGGTTTAACATCTCCGCTATAAAGAAGATCCATCGTTTCATGCCCAACTTTTCCATCTATTTGAATTTCATTTAACTCTTGTAATTTTTCGACAGCCCCTAATGTAGTATCGCCAAATGTTCCTGTAATTAAATCATCTGAAAGGATGTATCCCAACTCAAATAGTCGTGATTGAATTCGAGCAATATCATCTCCTTTATCTCCATGTTGCGCTGCATAATGCTTTGCATCCGGATCTAATATAGCATCTAATGTTTGAGGTCCTACTATTCCATCTTGTGCTAGTTTATTTTGCCTTTGATAAATCGAAACTGCATATGCAGTTACTTCTCCATAATAATCGGTAGGCTCATCGAAATCCATAAAACCCAGCTCCATTAATCGCTCTTGCAGCTGTTGAACAATGGGATGACTCATTCCTACACGTAGGAAATCTGGAATTGGCTCTGTAAATTCTGCCTCTACCCCATCTACTTGAGGAAGCAATGCGCCGTTTGGTGTTAAAGCCATGATTGTTTCATCTGGTGGTAATGTCTCTACTATTTCTTGTTCTATTACAATTACTTCTTCTGTTGGAGCAACTTGTGTGCCACTACAGCCACTAAGCATAGTAATAAATACACCCAAATATAGTATACTTAGAAAATGTCTTCTTTTATTTATTATATTCATGATATATACCTTTCATTTATAAAGAAAAAGCCCCATCCCAGTAGCTCTTTGTCTACCAAAACAGAACCTTTAATGTACTTCAAGGGAGTTGAACCCTTCCCATAGATCTTATGTCTATCATTATCACTCTACCTAGCGAGTAAAAGTACTACTTAATTACATGCCATGTCTCTAGGACACGTACATATAATATCGCAGATTCTGACAGTTGTCAATAGGATTTTTTAGATTTTAAATTATCTGTAAATTGTTTTTCTTCTAATGGCCTATCAAAATAATAACCTTGTGCTAAATCACAATCAAATTTTTGTAACAGTCTGACTTGTTCAAGGGTCTCTACCCCTTCTGTAACCACCTTGATATTAAGACTTTTAGCCATATTAATAATGGATTCAATAATAATTTCACCATCCGCTTCAAATGCATGATAATCTAAAAATGCTTTATCAATTTTCATCACATTTACTTTCATCGCATTTAGTCTATTTAAAGAAGACATTCCACTACCAAAATCATCCATAGATACAATGTGCCCCAATGCTTTCAACTTCTGCACACGATCTACAATAATTGATTCATCACCCACTAATACAGATTCTGTTACTTCAATTTCTAGATATTTAGGATCAACTCCATATTGCCTAGTTATGTCTCCTACTTTTTCGATAATATCTTCACTAATCATTGTCATACCACTAAAATTTACTGAAATCAGTGGTATTGAAAAAAGCTTCTCATTTTCTTTAATGTATTTACATACTTCTTCTAATACAAAAAGATCCAATTTTGTAATAAAACCATTCGCTTCAAAAACAGGAATAAATTCATTTGGAAAAATTAGAGACCCATCTTTTTTTCTCCATCGAACCAAAGCTTCTGCTCCTGCAAGTTCTAATGTTTTCAAGTTGACTTTTGGTTGATATACAATAAAAAACTCATTTTCTTCAATTGCTTCTTTCATATGTGATACAATTTCATTTTTCTTATCATATATTTTTTTCATATCACTATCAAAGTTTTTACAAGTAGTTTCATGGGATCCTTTCCCTTTGATTCGAGCAACATTCGCTCGGTCCATCATAATATTAATTGGCTCTGAACAGTCTTCAATATGATACACTCCAACAGATAAACTAAGATTATATTTTTCCCCTATAATTGACTTTATCTCTTGCGTTAGTGTATCTACCATTTTTTGTTCCAAACAAACTTCTTCTATCTTCATAAACAGTACAAATGTTTCACTGATATATCGGCTAATTATAACATCTTTTCCTTGAAATGCTTGCTCTAGAGCTTTTGCCATCGATACAATAATCTTACTTCCCAAATCATAACCATAAATATTATTGATAATTCTAAAATAATCAATATCTAATACTATAATTTGATACTCATTGGGTTTAGCATTTTCTAAGCGTTCAGATACCATTTGATTAAATTTATACATAGATATCAAATTTGTCATACTATCATGGTTTAATATTTTCATAACCGTTACTTTGTTTTTATGTTGAATTTTAATCACAATTCCACTAATCAAAACAAGTAGTACCACAACCACTCCAAATATAATTTCCAAATTATCTTTTATATATTTAATCGCATCCACATCTGATTGTAACGATGCTGTCTGCCTTGTTATTACTTCGTCTTTCAATCCACTTTCAACTTGATCAAACAAAATATTAAAGGTTTTCAAAAAACCATCACATGTATCTTTATTCACATATAATACTAGTGGAAGCTCATATTTTGATTCTACAATAGAGTATTTTGACATATCAAGTACTGATTGCACATATTGCAATCCTGTGGTTGTATAAAGTCCCGAATTAATTTCTCCAGATGTTAACATTGTATATCCATCTAAAATGCTATCTGCTGAAATGATTTCAGAGTTTGGGTAATCTGCCTTTAATCTCGCTTCATCAAAGGTGTTGTATGGATACATTCCAATTCGATACATTTTATCCTTTTGTTCTTCTAATTCCTTATTAATAATCATAGTTAAAGGTAAGTATAGGTATGGTTCTGTTGCTGCATATTTCTCATAAAGAATTTCTGATTCACCTAATAGATTAATAATCAAATCCAAATCTTCATAATTTTCAAGATCTTTGTTATGAACCATTTCCACATAAGTAAGTTCAAAATTTGCTAAATCTGCAATCTTATTTAATAAATCTACTGCAATTCCATCCGCATTCCCCTCTTCATTGGTAAATTGAATCGGCTGATGTGCGCTAGCATATCCTACAGTAAATGACTGCCCTTCAATTGCCTCCGCTTCTTCTCTAGTCAATACACGTTTTAATAGTTGATTCCCTCCATAATATTTATTATAGATTTCTTGAACCAAGACACTATCTTCAATGACAAACTGTTCATACGCTTCATCCAAATGTTGAATCACATCTGCATTATCAATATTTCCTGCTAAATAATAGTTCCAAGCATCTAAATTCAATACTGATTTTAGAGAAACCGTTCGATCAGCTAAGGTTGAAACCAAATAATAGTCTGCCTCAGTCTCTATATAATTTTTATATTCATTATATTGGTATTCTACTGATATTTGATTTTTTTCTAAATACACATCAAAAAGAGAATTCGCTAAATTTTCTTCAAAGGTTCCTATGGTTGCTCCATCAATTGATATTGGATCATTATAATAAGTTTTATTAGGATTTTTTTCAGCTAGTGCGACTTGTGCTCGAACTAGAGGATTTTCCATAAAAAGCAGTTGATTTTCAAAAAAATCACTTTGGTATACTAATCCAACGATATCGATATTCCCCAAAGTAACGTCTTGCATCGCATGTTCTAAGTTTTCATACTCAACAAACTCAAACTCATAATCGCAATACTGCTCCATATTTTTAAGTATCTCATATCCGTAACCTTTTTTATATATGGAATCCATGTCATAAACAACACCATAGCCACCTTCATAACCAACTTTAATCACTTCTTTTTCACTTCCATAAGATGACATAATACAAAAAACAAGCATCACGCTAAATAGAATGACCCCTTTTAAAAAAAACACTATTTTTCCCCTACTCATACACTTCCC
>CAYJKD010000096.1:5410-10215 GCA_964370595.1 uncultured Lachnospiraceae bacterium | reverse complement strand
GCTCCTGTTGAGTTAGGAACGATATTAGCAGCACCTGCTCTTGCTCTTCTTAGATCACCTTTTCTGTGTGGTCCATCAAGGATCATTTGATCTCCTGTGTAAGCATGAATTGTGCTCATGATTCCTGATTGAATCTCAGCTAAATTATTTAAAGTATTTGCCATTGGGGCTAAACAGTTTGTTGTACAAGAAGCTGCAGAGATGATTGTATCTTCTGCTTTTAGTATATCTTCATTTACACTAAATACAACAGTTGGAAGGTCATTACCTGCTGGTGCAGAAATAACAACTTTTTTAGCTCCTGCTTTTACATGTGCTTCAGCAGCTGACTTAGAGCAGTAGAAACCTGTACACTCTAAAACAACATCAACACCGATGGTTCCCCATGGAAGGTTTGCAGCATCTTTCTCAGCGTAGATTTTGATTTCCTTTCCATCAACTGTGATAGAACCTTCTCCAGCCACTACTGTATGAACTTCTTCACCTAAACGTCCACAAAATCCACCTTGAGCTGTGTCATACTTTAATAAGTGTGCCAACATTTTTGGATCTGTTAAGTCATTGATTGCTACGATGTCATATCCTTCTGCACCAAACATTTGTCTGAATGCAAGACGACCAATACGTCCAAAACCATTAATTGCTACTTTTACTGCCATGTTAAATTCCTCCTAATTGTTAAAAATTTAATTAGCGTTAATTAAATTAACCTCAGACTCATTCTACCTAATTCTTACAAAAAAGGCAAGCTTTTTTTTATATTTCTCATAATTATACAAGACTATACGTTTTCCTCTTCTAATACATATCCTGCGATGTTATATGCATGATCTGAAATTCGCTCTAAATTACTAATGACATCAAGGAATACCACGCCTGTAGATGGGGTACATTTCTTGGTTGATAGTCGCTTGATATGTTTCTTCCTCATTTCTTTTTCTAGCTTATCTACAGCTTTTTCGTTCCCTGCTACTAGATGTGCTGTATCAAAATCTAGAGATTTTCTAGCCATAATGGCATTTGCAACTGCTTGTTGTGCCTGCTCTCCAATCTGCAATAAATCCTCTACTGCTGTATCTGAAAATGTCAAATCGTGCTTTCTCAAATACTTCGCTTGCTCTGCAATATTTTCTGCATGATCTGCAATTCGTTCAACATCACTAACCATATAGAATAAATTATTAACTACTTTCTTTTGATAAAGTGTAATTGGTAAATTGTCCACTTGAACCAAATACTCTGTTAAAATTTTCTCAATCTGGTTAATTTCTAATTCCCTTTGAAAAATTGGCTTTAAATCAATGGCTCCATCAATCACACAGTGCATTGCCTTTGATAGATTATCACTTGCTAACTCTCCCAAATGAACCACTTCATTGATTGCAGTTTCAATCGCCAATGCTGGTGCTTCTAGAATCCTTGGATCCAAATGATGTTTTGCAATCTGAACTTGATCAACTTCTAGCTGATTTTCTTCTTCTGTCTCTTTAATCATTTTCTTAGAAAGATTTACAAGTTTATTTGCGAATGGTAGTAATAATAGTGTATTGCTTATATTAAAAATCGTATGAAAAATCGAAATCTCAACAGCTGAAATGGACTGATGAGCAAATGCTTGATTGACGAAGAAATATACAGCAGCTATTCCTCCAAATACAACAGTTCCTATCACATTAAAAGATAAATGTATCATCGCAGCTCTTTTTGCTGTTTTTGATGCAGTTATACTAGATAATATGGCCGTTACACAAGAACCGATGTTTTGTCCTAACGTGATAAAAACAGCTGAACTTGTGGTTACAACTCCACTAAGAGCTAATGTTTGTAGGATACCAACCGATGCTGACGAACTTTGGATAATCGCCGTTACTACTGCTCCAATCAAAACACCAAGGAAAGGATTTTTCCCTAAGATCTCAAAGGATCTTCCTACGATTGGTAATTCTGTATATGGATCAATGGAATCTGACATAAAATCAAGTCCAATAAATAAAAGACCAATTCCAATCATAATTTCTCCAGCAATTTTGGTTTTTTGCTTCTTTGAAAACAAAATAATAATTGCACCAATCCCTACAATAAGGGGAGCATAAAAACTTGGTTTCATCAGTTTAAATGCTGTACCAAGCTGGCTAATCGATACCAACCAAGCAGTTACGGTTGTACCGATATTGGCACCCATGATTACGCCCACTGCTTGCGAAAGATTCATAAGACCTGCACTTACAAACCCTACAATCATTACTGTTGTTGTGCTACTACTTTGTACAATTGCTGTGATCAATGCTCCAATTCCTACTGCCATAAAGCGATTATTCGTTAGCATCCCAAGAATATTACGCATCTTATCCCCAGCGCTTTTTTGCATCCCATCTGCCATTAAATGCATTCCATATAGGAACATACCAAATCCACCTAAAAAGGCAAATATATTCGAAATATCATTAAGGGTCATCACATTCCCTTCCTTTCATTCACACGTTTTAAAATTAGGCAGAAAAAAATGCTTATCACAAATAAGCACCTTTTTCTGTCCTGTCGCTTTTAATCTATTCTGCTTTTTCTTCTACTGGCACTTCTTTCTCTGTAGGGTCTAAATCTCTAGGCTTCATACTTAGACTAATCTTACCCATTTTATCTACTTCAAGTACTTTTACAGTTACAATATCGCCAATATTTACAACATCTTCTACCTTCTCCACCCTTTTGTCAGAAAGTCTTGAAATGTGAATCATTCCGTCTTTTTTAGGTTTTAGTTCAACAAATGCTCCAAATGGCATTATACGAACAACTTTTCCTGTAATTATTTGTCCTGGTTCAATATCCGTTACAATGCTACGAATAATCTCAATTGCACGCTCAATCATCGCTTTATCCGTTCCGCAAACCGCAACATTTCCTTCTTCTGAAATATCAATTTTTACACCAGTTTCATCAATAATCTTATTAATTACAGAACCTTGCTTTCCAACTACATCGCCAATTTTTGAAGGATCAATTGAGATTTGAACAATCTTAGGTGCATATGTTCCTACTTCCTCTCTTGGTTTGGCAATTACTGGCTCCATAACATCATTTAGAATATGCATTCTTGCATTTTTCGTATTTTCAATTGCTTCTTCAATAATACTTCTAGTGAGTCCATGAATTTTAATATCCATTTGAATTGCAGTAATCCCTTTACTTGTTCCACCTACTTTAAAGTCCATATCTCCAAAGAAATCCTCAAGTCCTTGGATATCCGTTAGAACAACATAATCTTCATCGGTTTCTCCTGTCACTAGACCACAAGAAATACCTGCAACCATACGCTTAATCGGTACTCCAGCAGCCATTAGTGCCAATGTAGATGCACAAATACTTGCTTGTGAAGTAGAACCGTTTGATTCCATTGTCTCTGAAACTGTACGAATTGCATATGGGAACTCTTCTTCTGATGGTAACACTGGAATTAGTGCTTTTTCAGCTAATGCTCCATGCCCAATTTCACGACGACCAGGTCCTCTAGAAGGTCTTGTTTCTCCTACCGAGTATGAAGGGAAATTGTAATGATGCATATAGCGTTTTGATGTTTCTAGTTCATCAATACCGTCTAATTTTTGACGCTCAGATAATGGTGCTAATGTACAAATATTCAAAATTTGTGTCTGCCCACGTGTAAACATACCTGATCCATGTACGCGAGGAAGTAAGTCAATCTCAGCAGTAAGTGTACGGATTTCATCCATTCTTCTTCCATCTGGACGCTTTTTGTCTTTTAAAATCATTTTACGAACTGTCTTTTTCTCATACTGATAAAGTGCTTCTCCAAGTAATGATAACCATTCATCATTCCCTGCAAATGCTTCTTCAATACGGTCTGTAATACGACGCATATTATTTTGTCTTGTTTGCTTATCATCTGTAAATACTGCAACTTCCATTTCTTCTGGAGTTACAACTTCTTTCATCGCAGCAAATAAATCTTCCGGAATTCCACAACTTGTATATGCATGTTTCTCTTTTCCGCATTCTGCTACAATTTCATCGATAAATTTAATGATTTCACGGTTTACTTCATCTGCTTTAAAAATGGCTTGAATCATAATATCTTCTGCAACTTCATTTGCACCAGCTTCGATCATGATTACTTTATCTCTTGTTGATGCTACTGTTAATGCCATATCAGAAATATTTTTTTGTGATTGAGTTGGGTTTATCACAAACTCTCCATCGACATAACCAATTTGTGTCGTTGCGCATGGTCCATCAAATGGAATATCAGAAATTGCTGTTGCAATTGCAGAACCAAGCATAGCCGTTAATTCAGGGCTACAATCTTGATCCACTGACATTACTAAATTGTTTAAAGTTACATCATTACGATAATCTTTTGGAAATAATGGTCGCATAGGGCGATCAATAACTCGAGAAGTCAAAATTGCATTTTCAGAAGCTTTTCCTTCTCTTTTTGTAAATCCTCCAGGAATTCTTCCTACTGCATATAGTTTCTCTTCATATTCCACACTCAATGGAAAGAAATCAATTCCTTCTCTTGGCTTTTCTGATGCTGTCGCTGTAGATAACACAACTGTTTCACCATAATGCATAAATGCTGCACCATTTGCTTGTTTTGCAACTCTTTCTACATCTACAGTTAGGGTTCTCCCAGCTAACTCCATACTAAAACTTTTGTACATTCTTTTTCTCCTTTAAAATAATTTTTTCACAAAGACACCGAAACCACTGAACATGATACGAACTTCATATCATCTTCAGTAATCTCGGGAATAAGTCTTTGGATTTCGTACTTTTAAAATAGGGTG
>CAYJKD010000096.1:0-5400 GCA_964370595.1 uncultured Lachnospiraceae bacterium | reverse complement strand
GGAGAACATTCTCCACCCTAATATCATTCTTACTTTCTGATACCTAATTTTGCGATTAAAGAACGATATCCTTCTAAATCTGTTTTCTTTAAGTAGTCAAGTAATCCACGTCTTTGTCCTACCATTTTAAGTAGTCCACGTCTAGAATGATGATCTTTCTTGTTGCTTTGTAAATGCTCTGTTAACTCAGTAATTCTTGCAGTTAAAATAGCAATTTGAACTTCTGGAGAACCTGTATCTCCTTCTTTTCTACCATATTGAGCGATAATAGCCTCTTTTTTTTCTTTTGAAATCATTATGATTCCCTCCTTTTCATTTAAACATACCACAAACTAAGTCCTTGGTCGGAGTGATCCATAGGCTGAGTTTTGGCGTTTTTTTACTTTGCAATGATAACACATCACATCTTTATTGTCAATCAAAATATAGATGCTATGCATTCCAACGCATTTTTTCCAAATCAACACCACGTGTGTGATTATCACTTTTTATATCTAGAATTGAACTCAATTTATGTGTAATCGTAATTTTTCTAAATGTATTACTTTCCCCAAAACGTTTGCGTATTCTTCGATTGGCGATCTCTCCTCCAGTATAATCAGTCCCAACAAGCAAAATCAAGAAATGATTATTCCCAAATATGGTATAAATATCAACCAAACGAATCGTATTTTCAATCGCATCCCCTAAATTGTCTTTGATTTGTTCTAATACATCATCATTTTCATATGAAAAATAGTTGCTATCCTCTATCGTGTAATGTAATAAATAAGCCGATTGACCGTTTCGTTGCAAAACTCTCGTCATATAAGAGTATATTTCTGCAAATGAACGATAGTCACAATATTTCTCTCCGCGTCTCATCCCTGCATTAAGAATACTTTTTTGAATATCATCAATATCCATTACACCATTTTGCAAGTTCTTTATAATGAGTTCTTTTTTTTCTTTTAAAGAAACCGATGGACCTACACCAAATTGGTCTCGATTAAAACTTACAACTTTTTCATAAAAAGATAATGCTTCCGTAAATTGCTTTACCTCAATTAGTATATCTATTTTTTGAATTTGCCATTCTTCATGAGCGTAAATATTTAAAATTTTTTCACAATACTTTAACGCCTTATCATATTCTTGTTTCTCTTTATATAATACAATGATTTTTCTCATGCAAATAAAATACTGTTCTTGCATTCTACGCTTTAAATCGATAACCCATTCTTCTTCTGAAAATAGAACTGCCATTTCTCCTTGATATAGTGCTTCTAATTGAACCAAATATTCTAGCTGTTCTTCTACATCTGTTTTTTCAAGAGCAATCTGCAAATTATGTGTAAAATGCTCAATATCAACATCCACTTTTACATTGATACTTTCCCATCGATAAATATTTTTTTTAAATACAATATACTCACCTTCTGGTAATCCATTATCTATCAATCCTTTTCTCAAACGGAACACCAAAGCTATTAAGGAATTGCCTGCTTTTTGAGCATCCATATCGCCATATAAAATACGGCATAATTCTTTTCGCTCAATCCCCTCTTCTCTGTAAAGCAGTAAAAGGAAGAGATGCTCTAGCTTACTTCCAGAACTCTTTGACAAGATAATCGGATTCCCATTTAATGTAATTGAAAGTTTCCCAAACACCTGCACACATAAAACAAAGTCTTTTCCATAATTTGACGCCATCTCATTTACCACCATCTTTTAACCAATCCTCTATACCTTAGATACAGTTTTCTTTTTGTTGTTTTCCAAAATTTTATAATTTTCCTTTTTTAAATAAAATGACATCATATCTGATTTTACCTGATTACGGTTTTTATCACTGATTGTCACTTTGACATTGTTTTTTAGCAACAAACATTTCGTTGATATTTCTTTTACTTGTTCCATATGAACCAAATAAGAGTGATTCGGCTTTACAAATGGTACATCAATTAATGTTTTTTGAATTCGCTCTATCGGTCCCCAGATGGGATAGCATCTGTCTTCTTTCGTACAGATATAGTATTTCCTATCCCTTTTTTGAGCATAACAAATATCACTTTTTTCCACTAAATAAATATTCCCACTATATTCCCATACGATTCCTTCTAACATATTTTACCCTCTCAATCTTTTGCAACGACCAAGAGCTGATAAAAAGTGATTTAATAAACAGCAGCTAACATAACTGCTATAACAATCCCTAAAATTGCACCTGCTACAACTTGTAATGGTGTATGACCAACCAATTCTTTCAATCTTTTTTGAAATTGTGCATCATCTGTTTTCAAAAATGGATGTTGCATTAATAAATTCAATAATTTTGCTTGTTTCCCTGTTTCTTGCCTAACACCGATTGCATCATACATTACAACTGCTGCAAACGCAAAACATATTGCAAATTCAAAAGAACCTCCACCGTACTTCATTCCTGCTGAAGTTGTTAGTGCACATACTGTAGCTGAATGGGAACTTGGCATCCCTCCCGATCCTACCAAACGTTCAAAACTAACATTGCGATTTAAACACAATTCAACTATTGTTTTCAAAACTTGAGCAATAAACCATCCTAATAATGCACTAACCAATACCTCATTTTGCATCATATCGTACATAAAATCCATCTTAGACTCCTATATTTTAAATTCTCAAATTGTCTGCCTGCGCCAATGGTTCAATAGCTGGCTCCTAGCAAACAATTTTCACTTCATTTAATAGCCAATTAACCAATCATATAGTTCTTGATATTTTTCAGCAGAAGCACTCCACGAGTAATCTCGTTCCATTCCTCGATCGATTAATTTATTCCATTCTCTTTTTTTCTTGTAGTATATTTTAGCTGCATATCGAATGGTTTCTAACATTTCATGTGCGTTATAGTTAGCAAATGCAAACCCTGTTCCCTTTGCTTCAAATTCATTATAAGGCTCAACCGTATCTTTAAGCCCACCTGTTTCTCTTACAATTGGTACCGTTCCATATCGAAGGGACATCAACTGACTCAACCCACAAGGCTCAAATAAGGATGGCATCAGAAATGCATCGCAAGATGCATATATTTTATGGGATATTTCTTCCGAATAATATATTTGTGCCGCAACTTTATCTTGATATTTCCACGCATAATGTCGGAACATATTTTCATACTTTGCGTCACCCGTTCCTAAAACAACTAATTGAATATCGTCTTGGCAAAGTTCATCCATCACACATTCTATTAGATCAAGGCCTTTTTGATCTGTCAGTCTCGAAACGATTCCAATCATAAATTTAGAACCACTTTCTTCAAGCCCTAACTCTCGTTGTAAACTTATTTTATTTTTATTTTTTTCTTTTCTAAAGTTCTTTGCAGAATAATTTTTTATAATCATTGGGTCTGTTTCTGGATTAAATTCTTCATAATCAATTCCATTAACAATTCCCCTTAGTTGTGTTGCTTTTGCTCGCATCAGCCCATCCAAACCTTCTCCATAAAAAGGAGTTTTTATTTCTTCGGAATACGTTTGACTTACTGTAGTAATCGCATCTGCAAATACACATCCACCTTTTAGTAAATTACCATCTTTATAGGCTTCAAGTTTATCCGATGTAAAATAATAATTTGGAAGACCTGAAAGGCGCTGTATTGTTTTAATATCCCAAACCCCTTGGAATTTCAAATTATGAATTGTCATTACTGATTTGATATTGCTGAAAAAATCACCACCGTGGAATCTGTCTTTCAAGTAAACCGGAACCAATCCCGTTTGCCAATCATGACAATGTATCACATCTGGTTTAAACCCAATAATTGGCAACGACGAAAGTGCTGCTTGAGAGAAAAACGAAAACTTTTCCAAATCTTGCAACCAATCTCCATAGGGCTTAGTTCCATCAAAATAAGATTCATTATCGATAAAATAGTAGTGAATTCCATCTAATTCATATTCTAATATCCCTACATAACAATTATTTCCC
Organism: uncultured Lachnospiraceae bacterium; assembly: GCA_964370595.1. Classification (GTDB taxonomy): domain Bacteria; phylum Bacillota; class Clostridia; order Lachnospirales; family Lachnospiraceae; genus Brotaphodocola. The sequence goes on along the minus strand of CAYJKD010000096.1, from coordinate 1,452 downwards.
AGATAATCCATATAGAAGTGATCGAGATAATTCATTTTTTCTTTCCAAGCATCCTTTATACATACATACTTTGGAATAATCACTCGAACATCAAAATATTTCTTATCAAAACACTTTGGTAATGATCCAACTACATCTGCAAGCCCACCAGTTTTAATGAAGGGAACTGCTTCGGATGCTAAAAATAGTATATTCTTCATCTACAAATTCCTTCCTTACATTTTCTATTATTTTATACCACCATATCAAGTATACAATATTTTTTCAAATTGTGAAAGCAAATTCGTCAGAAAATATTACCAATTCGTAACAATTCGGCTATGCCATTCATAAATGAGCAAAGCGCTAAAATTTGGCGAAAGATAGTAATAGGTTGCATTCTACCTTATTGTGCTAACATTCATATATCATCTCCTTCTTACCTAATCTTTGTTACTACCATCATTTGATGATTCCCTATTGCTACATTTCGTAACTCTACTACTTATATTACCAACTATAAAACGTTAAATAACTTTTAGTGTGACATCATATGCAAAACTTCTGTTTCTGCAAGCATTTTTCTATACCGCATGGTATAAAAAAAGAAGCTGATTATCACAATCAACCTCTTCTAATCTCTTTTGCATTTTATAACCTACGAAATGCAATTATCGCAATTATCATTCCTATTATTCCCGATATGGTAAATCGAACTTCTAAAGCAAATAATATTTGGAACACCCCTAAATCTACATCTAAAGGGGTTGTCATTCCAAACACTTGACCATAGTTAAGCCAACTCAAGTAAGAGATGTCTCCCAGATATTGACCAATAAAACCACCAATTACAAGTCCTGATAATAAGTAAATAATAAACACCCAGCTACTCTTCAAACTTACTCCTCCGCTTTCTGTTCCTTTTGAATATTGTTGTTCTCATTACTCTTGAGCCTTTATATATTGGTTAAATTCTTCAATTGGAATCGGTTTTGAAAAGTAATATCCCTGGATAATTTCACTATCCGATGTCATTAAGAAGTCAACTTGGCTTTGTAATTCTACACCTTCTGCAACAATCTTTGAATCCAACTCTTTCGCAAGTCGAATAACATTGAGTAAAATGGTTTGGGCTCTTACGTTATCATGCGAATCTCCAAAAAAACTCTTATCAATTTTAATTGCATCAATTGGAATATTTTTCAAAACACTCAATGAGCTATATCCTGTTCCAAAATCATCCATTGATACTACAAATCCATAGTTATGTAGTTCTTTTACCATCGTGAGAAAAATACGTTCATTATCAAATACAATATTTTCTGTAACCTCTACACAAAGTAAATAATGTGGTATTTTATATCGATTGGCAATTTCACATAGATTTTCAACAAACAATGGATTATGGAAATGCAATCTAGAAAAATTCACAGAAATAGCTACTGGTTTTTTTCCGTTATCAATCCAATTTTT
>CAYJKD010000095.1:8921-10286 GCA_964370595.1 uncultured Lachnospiraceae bacterium | reverse complement strand
GGATGAATATACTTATGAACTGAACCAATCGGCAAATGCTGGAACACTTCCCGATTTATTTGAGAGCACTGCTCTAGAGCAACAATATATCGAGCAATTATCTTCTCTTGATCTGATGTGGAACCTGATGATTGAGCCTGATTCTACTTCTAAACCTGAGGATTACTTATTTCTACAAAATTATGAGACATTATTTCCACAGATGAAGCAAGTGCCTCTCTGTTTTCAAGTGCCTCTCATTTATGAAAATATCCGTCGTAGTAGTTCAGGCGATTCATCCCAATCAACGCAAGGACCTGATAACATAACTGAGCTAGAAGACTTGTCTATTAAGACAGAATCTCACTCCTATCTGATTGACTCTGATTCTACAACGTTATATAAGGAAATATTTAGCAAAGAAACGATAAATACCAATTATGTCAGTGATAATGGGCTTACGTCATTCATCAATGGTAATGTAGAATATTACTTATCAGATACAACAGACTATCAACACTTAACACAAGCAATGCCTGCTGGATTTCGTGTGTTGATTCCAGATGTTTCAGAAATCGACGTTTATTTTGATCATTATTATAGTGTTAGTTCCTTACCTAGTAGTAATGAAGGAAAAGCTGCACAGTGGTTGCTTTACTACTTACTTTCAGAGAAATCACAAGCAGAACTAACCTTAGAGCAATTGGAAGGCATTCCACTGAACAAAACAATCTTTGATGTATTTTTAGGAATCTATACCAATGAACTTGGAACATTAAGTACTTATCAAGATAGACTTATACCAATAGATAATACGCAAGACTCATAAAGGATGGTATCACATGAATCAATGTTTAGGTTGTATGAAAAAATATGAGGTAACGACTGATATCTGTCCAAATTGTGGATATCTTCAGGGAACACCTCCAAAAGAAGCTTACCATATCGTGCCTGGAACTATTATTCACGATAGGTATCTAATCGGTCGTGTCTTAGGTTCTGGTGGCTTTGGAATCACTTACATCGGATATGATATTCGATTAGAAAAAATAGTAGCAATCAAGGAATATTTACCAACAGAATTTGCTACTCGTGCACCAAATCAAGCATTTGTCTCTATTTACTCTGGTGATAAAAAAGAACAGTTCATCGCAGGGATGGAAAAAACACTAGACGAAGCAAAACGACTAGCAGAGTTTCGACAAAATGCTGGAATCACTCAAATATTTGACTATTTTCAAGAAAATAATACTGCATATATCATTATGGAATATCTTGATGGTGAAACCTTAAAGTCCAAACTGGCTAGAGATGGTGCTATGACTGTAGAGGAAGCCTTACCGATTATCCTAACAGTCAATAACTCCTTAAAAGCTGTTCACTCAA
>CAYJKD010000095.1:0-8911 GCA_964370595.1 uncultured Lachnospiraceae bacterium | reverse complement strand
TGCTAAAAAATGGTGATATAAAACTTCTAGACTTTGGTGCATCTAGGCATGTAACCACAACCCATAGTAAATCCTTGTCTGTTATTTTGAAGCTCGGTTACGCGCCGTTAGAGCAATATCAAAGCAAAGGCGAACAGGGACCATGGACTGATATCTATGCGCTTGCAGCTACATTCTATCGTATGATTACTGGTGTAAAACCGCCTGAATCACCTGATCGCAGAATTCAAGATACGTTACAAGAACCTTCTAAATTAGGAATTAAAATTGATCAAAATGTCGAAAATGCATTGATGAATGCATTGCACATGCGTGTTCAAGATCGAACAAAAAGCGCTGAAGAATTTGAAGCAGCACTGCTCTCATCCAATGTTCTTCGCACCCAAGCTACAAAAGAAAATCATGATACAGGCAAATGGCCTACATGGCTAAAAGTGACGATTGGAATCGGAGGTTTTATTGTCTTACTTCTAGCTGGTTTGATTACAACTGGTGTTTTACAAGGAGCATTGCCATCACTTTCTGCTTTGGAACAAGATGCAAATTCTGTTTGGATGCCTAGCTTAATCAATATGTCTCCTGAACGTGCACGACAAGTAATCGAAGATAACAATATGGAACTCATACTAGAGATTGGTGGAGCAGAAACTTCAGAAACCATTTTAGAGGGCTTTATATTAGCACAAAATATTGCTCCTGGATCTTCTTTGACCAGGGGATCTACTGTAACTGTTACAATTAGTTCTGGTAGTGGAATGGCTATGATTCCAGATATCCTTTGGATGAGTGAAGAGGCTGGAATCACACAGCTTAATAGTCAAAGTTTAGTTGGAATTAATATAGTCGAAACTACAGATCAATGGGCAAAAGAAGGAACGATAATAAATGTTTCTCCCGCAGTTGGTACTGAAATAAAATTAGAGGAAATTATTACATTAGAAATTGCAAGTGGAAGTGAAATACTTGGAGCTGAACAAGTTAATGTACCTGATTTAACACAGTTAAATATCAGTCAAGCTCATGAACTATTAGAAGATAATAAACTTTTTATCCAAAAAACATCTGCGGTTTATGATGATAGTATTCCTTCAGGAGAAATTGTATCTCAAATACCAAAATCTGATACACTGCTTACACAGGGAGATACTGTAGAGATAGTTCTTAGCTTAGGGAAAGAAATGATTTCCCTTACTTCTTTTACCAACTGGTCTCTTGAGGATGTTGAGAATTATTTGGCAGATGATCAAGGTAATGTAAAATTAAATATTATTGTAGAACGCAGTTATAATGAACAATATACACTTGACTCTATTTATGAACAAGTATTGGAAGATGGTAGTGTCGCCACTGGAGATATTGCCTTAGGTAGTACTCTTATTTTAAGAATTAGTGACGGACCTATGCCAATTGAGGAAAGTGAATCCACATTAAATCAATCACAGGCTCCTGCTCAAACACAACCTCGCCAGACTCAAACCCAAGCACCTCAAACGCAACCAATTCAGACACAACCGCCTGAAACACTTCCACCACAAACACAACCACCTGAAACAACACCTACACCTACCACTGAAGCCGCTACAGCACCAACATTTGGCTTTGAAGGAATCGATCTTGGCGAGTAAATAAAATTATAGAAAGTAAATGAGGTAAATTAATGAAAAAAACAATGAAAATCGGATTACTAACTGCTTGCTTAACTTTAGCCACCACAATTGTTTCTTTTGGCGGTTGGAATCAAAATGAACGTGGTTGGTGGTACACTTATGACGATGGAAGCTATCCCGTTTCTGCTCAAAGAACGATTGACGGAAAAAATTATGCTTTTGATGCGGAAGGTTACATGTTAACAGGATGGCATTATCTTTCTTTTAATTGGCTCTATTTTGAACCAACTAATGGAGAACAAGTTTTTGGTTGGCGTCAAATTGATGGAACTTGGTATTTTCTTGATCCAGAAAAAGCTGGAGCTATGCACACATCTTGGCTCAATATTGGGGCTGATCGATATTACATGAACGAAAATGGTGCTTTACAATTAAATTTATTTTATTTGAGAGGTGACAATGAAGATTCTGAATACGCCTATCAATCCGACCCTGTTACTGGAGTTCTCTTTCGCAATATGATCCATGAGGGAGATGGTATCACTTATAAATTTGATGAATATGGAATTATGACCTATCGAAATATTGGTACAAGACTTACTTCAAAACAAACAGGTAGAGACGCTTGGCAATATGTTACACATGGATTAGAACTAGAGCGTCAAAATCTTGAAAATGCTACATTTACTGCACGAGCACGAAGTGAAGAAATGAATGATCGCTATGAAAAATATCAAGAAAATGTTCGCACCAAAAGTGGAAGCGATCGAGATGCCGCTTATGCTAGCTGGGAATCTATTACTCGACGTAATTTAAGTGAAAATGTGTATATGTCCGAGGATGATATCAACGAATTCATCTCAAGGGTAACCAATGGAAGCTACAGAGAAGTCGAACTTCCTGAAATAGATGCGATTGAAGATTTCTTTAATCCATCAACCTTTACATCAGTTCCTGCAAACTACGATCCAAAAAATCCTAATCTATATTTTGATGAAGATTATGAAGAAGAAACTAGAGAATATGATTACTATGATGAAGAATTTGACCCTAATATTCATTAAAAGAAAAACACAAGACGCTATCATAACATAGCGCCTTGTGTTTTTTTAAAGATCAATATATCCAATATTACCTTCTATTCTTATTGTTGTTCCATAAGGTTTCGATAGCTCAGAAAGATACTTTAGCACCTCATCATTATCTGCACAGCTAGGTAATCCTTTTTTTGTTCTACCTGCTTCCATATTTAAATGAATAGGATAAAGTTGAACTTGTTTTACTTTTCCATCTTCCATTGTCCACCCAGCTAATACAGATCGCCATATATTTTCCAAAACTCCATAACCTGTTGTTCCATTTTTGCTTCTCTGATTCATATATGCTCCTACTTTTGTATCCAATGGCATACCTTTATTCGCATAAGCATCATAGGGTTGGAGATCTACTGTTTCTGTTTCAAACAAAAAATTACCCAAACTATAGAAAATTACCCCACCATTATAAATCTCAATCCCCCTTAATTCATGAGGTCCATGTCCGATTAGAATACTAGCCCCTGCATCAATACACATTTTTGAAAATGTTTCAATAAATTTAGCAGGAACTGTTGTATCTTCTGTATCTGTTTCATGTGCGTGCAAACTTACCAATACAATATCTGCTTGCTTGGTAGCTTCTTTTATCTCATCCTCAATTCGGCGCATGTCTTGTGCATTAGGTTCACTTACGATTCGATTGTCATCACTTTGTATAAATACATTTTCACCAAATGGCATTGTTCCTTTTTCATATGGATTACTATAACCATTTTTAATAGAAAATTCTTTTTCTGCATTTATTTTTGTAATACTAGCTAACTCTTCAAGTACTTTGTAGTATTCTTCCTTCACATAATACGTAGTTTTAAAACGCAATGGATTTAGTCCAGGTCTGCCAATCATATCTGCAGTTTGCCCTCCTGCCATCGCTGCTAGATCAAATGTAGAAGAAGCACTAATCAGTGCAATTCTTGCATGTTCTGTCTCTAAATAGCAAGGTCGTGAAGCATCTGCTAGATTTTTTCCTGTTCCTGAAAAAATCATATCTCTTTTTTTCAAATGATTAATCGTTGCTAAAATACCACCCTGCCCATAATCTCCAGAATGATTATTGGCAGTATTATACAAATTAAACCCATATGATGCCATATCATCTAATGTTTTTGGATCAGACATTGCCCAAGTGCCACCGCTGACAGCGGCAGGTGCCCCCTCTTGTTCATGAAATGTCGATTCTAAATTTGAAAATTTCACATCATGTTTATTTATAATATCTCTAATTTCATTAAAACCTGGATACCCTTTTCGAGGAAATCTTCTTGTAATAAAAGCATCCCCCGTTGCTATAAATGTAGTTCGCATAGCCTCTATCCTTTCTTACTTCATAATATCATAAGCGATTCCACAAAATGCTCGAACCGCATTTACCATTATTTGCTCATCAAAGTCAAATTGCCTACTATGTCCAGGTGCTGCAGTATTACCTACAATTCTCATAAAAGAAGCTTTCCCTCCACAGTCTTGTACTCGTTTCATCATATAGGAGATATCCTCTATCCCAGTTGTTCTTGATATTTTTTCAATTCGGAAGGAGATGCATAAACAAAATGTCTTGGAGTTATTTCCACAAATTCAGGCTTTTCTGTTGAATAATCATGCATCTCAGAGTCATAGTATAATCTTTTTTTGTTTCTTTCTTTCCGAGGATCTGGCTCTGGGATTGCTGAAAGTAAAGATTTTGTGTAAGGATGAATTGGATTCGCATATAATTCATCTGCATCTGCAAGCTCTACCATCTCCCCCTTACACATTACACCGATACGATCAGAAAAATACTTTACAACTGATAAGTCGTGTGCAACAAATAATATGGTTAAATTCAAATCTTTTTTCATTTCTAATAATAGTTTAATTACTTGTGCTTGAATAGACACATCTAGCGCAGATACAGGCTCATCTGCAATTAATAAGGATGGATTCAAGATTAATGCTCTTGCAATACCAATTCGTTGCCTTTGGCCACCGGAAAACTCATGAGGGTATCTTGTTGCATGCTCAGGCAATAATCCTACTTTATCCAATATATTAACTACCAATCTATGCTGTTCCTGCTTATCTTTAATTCCATGAAGTGCCAAGCCTTCACTAATAATTTCTTGCACTGTCATTCTTGGGTTTAATGAAGATACAGGATCTTGAAAGATCATTGCAATATTATCCGTTACATAGCGCTTCTCATCTTTACTTAGTTTTCCTGATATTTTTTTTCCTTGAAATAAAATATCACCTGCTGTAGGATCATAAAGTCGAATAATTGATCGTCCTAAAGTGGTTTTTCCACACCCACTTTCACCAACCAATCCGAAATTTTCACCTTTATAGATATCAAATGACACATTATTAATCGCCATTAATTTTTTCTTTTTTTTCAGTGCAAATTCCATCGATAGGTTCTTTACCTCTAATAACTTTTCTTTTTCAATCATGTTACTCTACCTCGCCTTCATGAAGCCTTTCAATTCTTTTCTTTAGAATCTCTGGCATTTCTACTTTAGGTGCTTTTTCGTGTAAAAGCCAAGTTGCAGCAAAATGTGTCTCGCTCAATTGAAAAAATGGCGGTTCTTCTTCAAAATCAAGCTCTAAGGCATATTGATTTCGAGCTGCAAACGCATCTCCCTTTGGTGGATATATCATATTAGGAGGGGTACCAGGTATAGAAAACAATTCTTCTTTCGTATCTAAATCTGGCATAGATGATAGTAATGCCCATGTATATGGGTGGGCTGGAGAATAAAAAATTTCCTCGCTTGTTCCAACTTCTACGATTTTACCTGCATACATAACACAGATACGGTCTGCAATATTTGCCACAACACCTAAGTCATGTGTAATAAATATTACAGATAATTCCTGTTTCTGCTTGATTTCCTTTATTTCATCGAGAATCTTTGCTTGTATTGTAACATCTAATGCAGTTGTAGGTTCATCACAAATCATAATTTTTGCATCACTAGCTAAGGCAATCGCAATTACAATCCGTTGTCTCATTCCTCCTGAAAATTGAAATGGATATTGATTATAACGAGCTTCTGGTTGTGGAATTCCAACCATTTCCATTAATTCTAATGCACGTTTTTTTGCGTCTTCTTTGCTCATCTTCTGTTTTAAAATCAATGCTTCAGTAATCTGCTTTCCGATTTTCATTATGGGATTTAATGCAGACATGGGATCTTGAAAAATCAGTGAGATCTCTTTCCCTCTAATATCATAAAATTGTTTATCTGAGTATTTTGCAAGATCATTTCCATCATACAGAATTTCTCCTGATTCAATTACTGCATTTTTTGATAGGATTCCTAATATCGCTTTTGTTGTTACTGATTTGCCAGATCCAGATTCTCCTACGATTGCAAGAGTTTCACCCTTATTCAAGTGAAAATCAATTCCTCTTACGGCTTTAACCATTCCATTATGTGTTTTAAAAGATACTGATAAATCTTTTACTTGTAAAATAGGTTCTATTTGTTTATTCATATCCATTCTCCTCGTTATTGTGCACCTCGAAGTGTTGGATCAAAAGCATCTCTTAGTCCGTTACCTAGTAAGTTAAAAGAAATCATCAATAATGAAATGATTATTGCAGGAAACACTACTTGGGTAGGATAGTTTAAGATAACTTTTTGTCCTTGTGAAAGCATAACTCCTATGGTTGTTTCTGGTGCTTGTAACCCCAATCCGATATAAGCCAAAAAGGATTCCGCAAAAATTGCACTTGGTACTGCTATCATTGAGCTCGTAATAATTGGACCTAAGGAGTTTGGAAGAATATGTCTAAAGATTAATGCCAAATCATTTACTCCTAATGTTCGAGCTGCTAATACATATTCACTACCTTTAAATCGATAGAATTGTGATCGAACCATCCTTGCTGTAGGCACCCAATCCTTTATAATCAACGCCATTATGATTGAAAACATCCCCGTTCCTGCAACCATGATAAACAAAGTTACTACCACAACCCTTGGAAATGCATTAATAATTTCTGTAAATCGCATCATCAACATATCTATTTTTCCACCATAATATCCTGCAATCGATCCATATACCACTCCAATTACTACATTACATATAACAGAAACGACTGCAATAATCAAAGAAGTTCTTGCCCCTCTCCACAACCGAGTCCATATATCTCTGCCTAGGTAATCACTACCAAACCAATAACATTCCTCATCAGAGATTCCTAGATATGTGTAATAATCTACTTTTATATCAACCATCCGAACACCATTGACTAATCTAGGATTAATAACTTCAATGATTGATCCCTCTGGATATTTTTCTGTATCCTCAATATTATCATATTGTCGATTTTCCAACACATGTGCTCCATCAAAAATCCCCCATTTTAAATCTGCGATTGCAGGAATCTTCGCTGGCATATTAATACGATCTGTATATTGCTTATCATATTCAAATTCATTCATACTTGACCCAAAAATAGCCATTAATGTAATGAGAAATATCACAATCCCTGCACATACAGATGCTTTATTCTTTGTAAAACGAATCATAACATCTTTCAAAAATCCGATAGGTTTTGTTTGAAATTTTTCATCATGAATCTCTCCATCTCTTTCAACTAATATAAACTTGTCATCTGGAATAGAGTCATAATAATCTTTGTTATTTTCAAATAATTTCATTATTTTTCTCCTCCTATTCTTACACGTGGATCAATAATTCCATAAGATAAATCCACAATCAATATTGTGATCAATGATATAAGAGAATAAAATACTAATATTGCAACCGTTAGCATATGGTCGCTTGAATTTATGGAATCTACCATCAAACCACCCATTCCTGGAATGGAAAAAATGGTTTCTATAACCAATGATCCGCCTAAAACATTTGTAAACATGGGAATAATAATATTTGCTAATGGAAGCATTGAATTCCGAAGACCATGCCTAACCGTGCTTTGTGCATATGTTAATCCTTTTGTTTTTGCCAAAAGCATAAATTCTGAATTCATAGTTTCTGCAAGTTCAGCTCTTAGATACCGAGCAACTCGAGCAATCGGATCAAAGGATAATGCTAGAATAGGCAATATCATTGATGCATAACGTGCACTTCCAGTTGCAGTTACATCATAGATAATTGGTAATAAACCAAATTGAAATCCGATAAAATACTGTAAACATGTTGCAAATACAAATGAAGGTATTGAAATAAATACTACTACCATAAATGAAATTCCATGATCTACTATAGAATTTTTTCTAATAGCAGCTACGATACCCGCTAATACTCCAATTGGAATTGCACCAAATAATGCGATTAAATTGATTTCTAATGTAATTGGAATCCTATCTTTCAAGATTTCAAAAACTGGAACATTTGGACGAATTTTAGCTGAATTTCCCCAATCCCCTCTTAAAAATACATTTTCTAAAAAGTATCCATACTGTTTAATCATTGGTTCATTAAAATGATATTTTTCATTTAATGCATCAATTACTGCTTGAGATAAATCTCCTCCCATTTCATATACACTTCCTGGCATTAAACGCACAACGACAAATGCTAAAGAAACAATAATAAATAGGGTAATTAATAATGCAACAACTCGGTCAATAATATAACGTAACATTTGCTACTCCTCTCCATAATCATTCAGAGAAAGGCCGCTTAAGCGACCTTTCTTCTAACAAGATAACCATAGATATTATCTTGTAGTGAATTCATAACAAGTGAAATAGCAAGCCATTTCATCTTGTCTTTATTTTATTCTACGATTTTAGAATAATCCCAACCATACTCTACGCGGTTTGCCCAGTTCTTCATCGATAACTCAACCCTATCTGCTTTCAAGTATTTATAAATATCTTGAGAAATTGGAATAAAGATAGCATCATCAATTAGCATCTTTTCCATTGCTGTAACATCAGCAAGTCTCTTTCCCTCTTCAAAACGGTCATCTCCAAAGTTTGCGTGTTCAAAAATCTCATCAAACTCTTCACTTAAGAATGGCTCGTTTTTCGCAGAATAGTAAGTTGTCCAATATTTAAATGCATTCCATGGCATTAAATCAGTACTACTCCATCCACCCCAGCTTAACTCATAGCAAGTTGGATCTGTTGCCCATGAACGCATCAAGGTTCCTCTTTGAGAAGATGGCATCGCTTGAAGGTTTAACTCAAATTTATCACCTAAAACCTCTGCCCAACTCTGTTGTAAATATTCGCTCATCGTTACATG
>CAYJKD010000094.1:8665-10392 GCA_964370595.1 uncultured Lachnospiraceae bacterium | reverse complement strand
ATAGCTTACCACCTTCACTTAGGTAATACCAAATTTCTCCATCTTGAACCCATTGTTCTTCTACACGATACCCAATTTCTGGTTTGAAATAATACCAACTTCCATCTGTAAATGATCTCCAACCTGTTGCCATATACGTTGTTTCGTCAAACCAATAATAATGGTCATCAACTTCTTGCCACTCATTCTTAGCAAGTAATCCATCTGATTTCTTATAACACCAGCCATTTGGCATCTGCTCCCACTGAGCTGTAATAACTTCTTGTGTTGGTGTTTGGGTACTTGGTGTTTCTGAACTAGAATTTCCTCCTGTAAGAAGTTCATAATGTTCAAACCCATAGTCTAACATATTTTTTGTATCACTATAATGCGTTTGACTTGTTTTCATTGCAACAGCTACTAATCTCACTCCATCTCGTTCAGCACCCGTTACTAGTGTATTTCCAGCAAGAGATGTATATCCTGTTTTTCCTCCAATAATCCCTTCATAATATCTAGAATCTGTTGTATAAAGCATCTTATGTCCCATTGTTATGGTTCTTGCTCCTGATGTTTTTGTAGAAGGAAATTCATAAGAAGTCGTAGAAGCTATTTTTTGAAATGTTGGATTTCTCAACGCTTCGGCTAAAATCAAAGCCATGTCATATGGAGTTGTTTTATGAGTCGAATCATTCAACCCATGTGGATTAGCAAAATTAGAGTTTTCACAACCTAGCGAAACCGCTTTTTCATTCATTAATTCCGCAAACTCTTGATTACTTCCAGCGATATATTCTGCAAATCCATTTCCGATTTCATTCGCAGATTTTAACATAAACCCATATAAGGCTTGCTCAATTGTCAACTGATCTCCCTCTACGATTCCAAGAGAGGAGCTTCCTGATTCAAGATTTGTTGTTGCTGTTTTCGAAAATGTAATCACTTCATCTAGTTGGCAATGTTCTAACACTAACAAAGCTGTTAAAACTTTTGTAATACTTGCTGGATAGAATTGTTGATTTTCATTTTTTCCATATAGCAGTTGTCCTGTATTTGCGTCAATTACAGCTGCTCCTTGTCCTGCGATATAAGGCTTATCTAATTCATCGATTGCTTTTTGTCGCTGCTCTTCTGTTTGTTGTTGTATTTGGTCTTGTGTTTCCACTTGTGGTTGAACCACTGGTTGTGTTTCTTCTGGTGCAACAGCCCCAGGTCCTACTGCCATTTCTCCACCTGGTTGATTTTCTGTCATAATTGTATTAGGAGGAACTATCATTTCTGCAGATGCCACATTTCCAAAAAGTACGCTCATTCCTAGAGTTAAGCTTATTAATTGTTTTTTCATTAAAATATCCCCTTAATTATCTGTAAATTTCTGTAATATGTATGTAACATTTCTATTGTACCATATCGCTTGTGACATGACTACCTTGATACTCTGGTTTTTTATTACTTTTTTAGGAGCTCATTTCTTATAATTTTGTTACAATCCGCACTAAATAATTTCTATTAAATTCCATCCATATTCATGTAATCTTATTAACTAACCAATATCACTCAAATATCATTTGATTTTTATAAAAAAAAGAGAGCTGCGGGGACAGTTCTCTTCTAAATATCATCTTATCATGTTACATCGTTATAATTCTGTTATAGCGTCTTCTTTTTTTCTCTTTTTAGTAAATGGAAGATTCCAGAAGATTCCATCGCTTTGATAATACTAAAAAACAGTACTGAATTAATCGGCC
>CAYJKD010000094.1:2462-8655 GCA_964370595.1 uncultured Lachnospiraceae bacterium | reverse complement strand
TTTTAATTACACGCATCGGTAGAAGTACAAAGAATCCTTGTCCGTACATGATTTCTAACCAAAATGTTCCAAGTAATACATTACAAATAAGTATTACGATAAATTCAGCAATTAAAACTCTAGTAAAAGTCAATTTTTTCTTATAGAAAAAACATCCATATATAACTCCTGCTAAAATTGCTGAAATCGTCCACCCAGGAAAAAAAGCACCTGTCGGATTAATAAAAAACTTAAGGATATCTACGGTTCCTCCAAATATCCCTCCAACAACCGGACCAAACATATAGTACACAATTTGTCCAGAAATTGTAGAAAACCCAATCTTGATGTATTCACCTATTGCTAATGTAAAATATCCTAATATCATAGAGATTGCCCCTAACATCGCAGCGGTTGTTACCGTTGTGGTTTGTTTGAGCTCTAAATAGGAATCGGTGAACAAAGTTGTTAATTTTTTCAAAATTACCTCCTTTGCAGACACCATCAACTACAAAGGAGGTTTTATCCTCACTTGCAGCGGGATGCAACTTATGTACCGCAAGAAATTTCTTTTCGTCTATCTGGCAACTCCCCGTCCAGTTAGCACTTAACGCACATAAATCTACTCTGCTCTATTTATTTTTCTACATTAGTATATCATAAATTTATGATATGTAAAGTACTCATCCATATAAATATTTACCTAATTATTACAAACACATCAAAGATATGAAGTATCACAGTTATATCAATTAGTTTTAAACATTTCAAATCCCAACTCATTTATAGGCTGTTCTTATAAAGATATTTTATAATCCCTAGCAGTTTTCGTATCCGAAGCAATCTGCTTTTTTAAGGACTCTAGTGAATCAAATTTTTTCTCTGGACGGATATAAGATAGTAATTGAACCTCAATTTCTTTCCCATATAAATTTTCATCCAATCCCAATATATGAGTTTCAATACCGATATTGTTTTCACTTTCTACTGTTGGCTTTTTACCAATATTACTTACACTGTGAAAAACCTTTTCTCCAATTATCGATTTTGATACATAGACACCAAATGGAGGCAATTGCTTTTGAGGTTCTGGAATAATATTGGCAGTAGGGAATCCTAACGTCGGCCCACCAATTTGATTTCCATATACCACTGTTCCATGAAATGAATATGGATATCCTAATAAAGCTGCCACTTTTTCCATGTTTCCTTTTGCTATTTCTTCGCGTATATATGTACTACTAATCTCGCGGTCATCATCCTTTTGCTTTTCGATAATAACTAATTCATATTGGTATTTTATTTTTAATGACTCTAATAATGATACATTTCCCGCCCGTTTATATCCAAATCCACAATCTGTTCCAACAACAATCGCTTTTCCATTCATCTGCTTCATCAAAATTGTTTCAACAAACTCAACCGGGTCCATCCTTGCAGTTTCTTTTGTGAATGGATATTCAATTAAGTAATCCACACCATGCTGTTCTAGATTTTCTCTACGTTCTTCTTTTGTAGTAATCACCTTCGAATATTCTGATGTAGACATCATCATTACAGGTGCCACATCAAATGAAAAAACTGCTATACGATAACCTGTCTTTTCTTTGATTTTTTTCATTGCATCAAGTAATAATTGATGACCTTTATGCCTTCCATCAAATTTTCCTATCGTAACTACCGTTGGCTCTGATATTTTAAAATAGCAATTATCTTTTATAATTTTCACATTAATTTCCCCCTAGAAACATCTTTTCGGGTTTAAAATGATTTTTTTCTTCTCGATAAATATATAAACCGATCATAATTCCCTTACTATCAAACAGTAGAATTTTCTCATCTGCTTGTGCAAGTTCTTCCGCTAAATATTCTTTCAATACAGGATTTCCATTATGAACCAAAGGATCATAAATTTCTTTTGTATGAACTCGTTTTAGATTATGAAAAACATCTTCTATAGAAGTAATGATTGTATCTAGTTTTCCTTCGTCCCGAATTGCTTCAATCTGATCTAATCGGTAGCTCTCTTGTAATAAAAATCGATCAACTTTTGTACGAATTAATGTTTCCATACATCCACCACAACCTAACTTTAATCCAATGTCATAACACAAAGTACGAATATAGGTTCCCTTGGAACACGAGACAGAAAAAGAGACTCTTGGAAGATTGATTTCTTCAATTTCAATTGAGAGTATTTCTACCAACCTTGGCTCTCGTTCTATTATTTTTCCTTCTCTTGCTAATTCATATAGTTTTTTTCCATTTACTTTTAAAGCAGAATACATAGGAGGGATTTGAGCATATTCCCCAAGAAACGAATAAATTGCTTCTTTTACTTCATCTTCTGTTACTACAACTTCTTCTTCTCTCAGTATTTTTCCTGATGTATCTTGTGTATCTGTTTCTACACCTAAAAGCAACGTTGCTTGATAAATTTTTTGATGTTCTGTCAGCATATCACATAGTTTTGTTGCTCTTCCGATACAAACAGGTAGCACACCTTCTGCATCTGGATCTAGGGTACCAGTATGACCAATTTTTTTCATTTTTAAAATACCTCTCATTTTCGCAACTACGTCATGAGAGGTATATCCTTTTTCTTTATATACATTAATGATGCCATTCATCAAAGTTTCCACTCTTTCATCTGGAGTTTTATTTGTTGGATTACTAGATTTACAATTTCAATGGATTCTCCTTCTTTTGTAAATCCTGCTGCTCTAACATGACCTCCTCCACCAAAATAGGAAGCAATTTCGCTTACATTGATCTTAGAATTTGCGCGCATACTTACTTTATATGCTCCAGTTTCTGTTTCATATAAAAAGATTGCACATTCTACACCTTTCGTAATGCGTAGCTGCTCTACAATTCCATCTAATTCATGACTATCAACACCAAATTTTTGCATATCCTCTTGTGTAATAGTCGTATAACTACAGAATCCGTCCAATGCTTGCTCACTTTTCAAAACTCCATATG
This sequence comes from uncultured Lachnospiraceae bacterium, assembly GCA_964370595.1. Taxonomy (GTDB): domain Bacteria; phylum Bacillota; class Clostridia; order Lachnospirales; family Lachnospiraceae; genus Brotaphodocola. Next base: position 5,691 of record CAYJKD010000094.1, on the reverse strand, counting down.
CCTGAATTTTATTCTGTGCAAAATTCTTTTCATAAAAACTTTCGTCAATGATTTTTCCAAATGGAATTCCTTTTCCCATTAATCTTCCTGCTATACGCATGGTTTCCGCAGATGTATTACTGTTTTTAAATACATTGGTATCATGAATGATACCTGTATAAATACACTCTGCTACAATTGGGCTAATTTTATCTTCCTCTAGTAATGTAAAAAGAATTTCACAAGTAGAACTCACATCTTCTCCGCGAATTACATTGTGATTTCCAAATCCAGAACTTGTAATGTGGTGATCAACACAAATACTATCTTTTGCATTACTTAAGTAGATCGCATATTTTCCTAATCTACCTACCTCGCCACAGTCGAATCCGATACAGAGATCATAACACTGATCTCCGTCCAATTCTTGGCTAATGAGCGGAAATTTATTTAGATAAGCAAACTTATCTGATGCACTTTCCAAGTAAACTTGCACTTCTTTCCCTGAATAATTTTCCTCAATATAATTCCACATTCCTAAAGTTGATCCCAAACAATCACCATCTGGCTTTACATGTCCTAATATTGCAATGCGATTAGCGCGTTCAATTAAATCAAGTAAGATACTCATCTTTATACCCTCTCTATTCTTCCTCATCTACATCGGGTTTTAAATCCTTTGTTACTTCATCAATTAATCTTGACATATGTACTCCGTATTCGATTGATTGATCGAGTACAAAGGTTAACTCTGGTGTATTTCTTAGATTAATACGATGTGCTAATTCGTGGCGAATATATTTCATCGCACCTTTCAGCCCTATGAGCGCATTCTGGGCCACTTCTTCGCTACCCAGAACACTAATATATACTTTACAATACTTCAGATCAGGTGTCACTTCAACAGAAACTACACTTGTCATTCCTGCACTTACTCGTGGATCTTTTACATTTTGGCGAATAATTTCACTTAATTCGCGATGTACTTCCATATTGATCCGTGTATTTTTAATACTATTTTTACGCATATGATTACCTTTCTACCTTGGTACTTCTACCATGGTATATGCTTCTACCATATCATCTTCTTGAATATCATTGAATTTTTCAAATACAAGTCCACATTCGTATCCAGTAGCAACTTCTTTTACATCATCTTTAAAACGCTTTAACGATGCGAGTGGTCCTTCAAAGATTTGATCCCCTGCACGTGTAACACGAACAGAACAACCTCTTTGGAATTTACCATCCATAACATAAGATCCTGCAATTGTACCAATACCAGAAGCTTTAAATGTTTGTCGAACAACTGCATGTCCTAGTACTTTTTCTTCAAAGATTGGATCTAGCATTCCCTTCATAGCATGTTCAATTGCTTCAATTGCTTGATAGATTACTTTATATAGTCTTAAATCAACCTTTTCTCTGTCTGCAATAGATTTTGCAGTCACATCAGGTCTAACATTAAATCCAATAATAATTGCATTCGATGCAGAAGCTAACGTTACGTCGGATTCATTGATTGCACCAACGCCTCCATGAATTACCTTAACCATTACTTCTTCATTCGATAGTTTTGTTAAACTCTGTTTTACAGCTTCTACAGATCCTTGAACATCGGCTTTTACAATAATTGGTAATTCTTTAATATTTCCAGCTTTGATTTGAGTAAATAGATCATCAAGTGATAATTTTGCTTTTGTATCTTCAAGAAGTTTATTCTTTCCTTCTGAAATAAATGTTTCTGCAAATGTTCTAGCTTCTTTATCATTTTCCACTGCCATTAATACATCTCCAGCATTTGGAACATCATTTAAACCTAGAATTTCAACAGGCATAGATGGACCTGCCTCTTTCACACGATTTCCTTTATCATCCATCATTGCACGTACTTTTCCATAGCATGCACCTGCAGTTACATTATCTCCCACACGAAGTGTACCTTTTTGAACCAAAATCGTTGCAACTGGACCTTTTCCTTTATCAAGTTCTGCCTCAATTACAAGACCTCTTGCTTTTCTTTGTGGGTTCGCTTTTAACTCTTTTACTTCTGCAGCAAGTAGAATCATCTCTAATAATTCTGGAATTCCATCTTTCGTATGAGCAGAAACTGGTACAAAGATTGTGCTTCCACCCCAATCTTCTGGAATTAATTCATATTCTGATACTTCTTGTTTTACTTTATCAATGTTTGCACTTGGCTTATCAACGTTATTGATTGCAACAATAATTTCGACACCTGCAGCTTTTGCATGATCAATCGCTTCAATTGTTTGTGGCATCACACCATCGTCTGCTGCAACTACTAAAATAGCAATATCTGTAGATTTTGCACCACGCATACGCATAGCTGTAAATGCCTCATGCCCTGGAGTATCTAAAAATGTGATTTTTTCTCCATTGCTTTCTACTGTGTACGCTCCAATGTGCTGTGTAATTCCTCCAGCTTCACGAGCTGTCACACTTGTAGAACGAATCGCATCTAAAAGAGATGTTTTTCCATGATCAACGTGTCCCATTACACAAACAACTGGTGGACGTGTTATCATTTCTTCTTCGTTTTCATCATCTTCTTTTAAGAGCTCAGCAATTACATCAACTTTTACTTCTTTTTCGCATAGAACATCATACTCCATTGCAATTTCTTCTGCTTTTTCAAAATCAATCTCTTGATTTAGTGTAACGATTGTCCCTTGTAAAAATAGTTTTTTAACAATTGCAGATGGCTGTAATTTCATTTTTTCAGCTAATTCCTTAATGGTTAAGATTTCAGGAATTGTGATTACTTTTACTACTTCTTCCACCTTTTCTTCAATTGTTTTTTGAGGCATGATAAATGGATGTTTGCTTACTTTACCCTTTGCTCTTGGTCCATCTTCATTGACTTTTTTCTTATCATATCGATCGTTTTTATAATTGTTTTTGTTTTGACGATTGCTCTGTGGTTTTGTTTGAATTGGTGAATCAAATGATTTTGTACCAGAATCTCTTTGTTGTCCTCTTGGCCCTCCATCACGGTTCCCTTGATATCCGCCTCCTTGTGGACGATTTCCTTGGTATCCTCCTTCACGGTTCCCTTGGTATCCTCCTCCTTGTGGACGATTTCCTTGATATCCTCCTTCACGGTTCCCTTGGTATCCTCCTCCTTGTGGACGATTTCCTTGGTATCCGCCTTCACGGTTCCCTTGGTATCCTCCTCCTTGTGGACGATTTCCTTGGTATCCTCCTTCACGGTTCCCTTGGTATCCTC
>CAYJKD010000094.1:0-2362 GCA_964370595.1 uncultured Lachnospiraceae bacterium | reverse complement strand
GGACGATTTCCTTGGTATCCGCCTTCACGGTTCCCTTGGTATCCTCCTCCTTGTGAACGATTTCCTTGGTATCCGCCTTCACGGTTCCCTTGATATCCTCCTCCTTGTGGACGATTTCCTTGGTACCCACCTTCGCGATTTCCTTGCTCTCCACTTTGTGGACGATTTGACTCTTTTTGCTCTTGGCTTTTTACTGTATTATTCGTTACTTCTTCTTTTGTTTGAGTTTGTTCACTCACTCTTTTTACCTCATCTACCTTTTTTACAGGTACTGGTGTTTCTTGTACCGTTTTTACTACTGGTTTCACTTCTGGAGTTCCGTCTTGCTTCTCAACAGCTTTTGTTTCTGGTTTTGCTGGTGGACGCTGTTGTGAATTTTGAGGACGAAATACAGCAGTCTTTTTCTTAGCTGCATCAACGGCTTCTTTTTTCTCATTGCTTCCAACCATTTTTTTCTTTACCATATCTATTTGTGTATCACTTACATTTGATGCATGTGATTTTACTTCTTGATTTTCTTTCTTTAAGAAATCTAAAACTTCTTTACTAGTTAACCCAATCTCTTTAGCAAGTTCATTGACTCTCATACTTACTACCTCCATTTCTATTCATTTGATTCACGATTGCTGTAGCAAATCCTTGATCCGTTATGGCTAACGATGCTCTCATCTGTTTTCCCATAGCATGACCGAGATCACCCTTTTCTCCAAAGAAGCAGATGGGAACCTTATAGTAAGTACACATATTTTCAAACATCTTCTTTGTATTATCAGAAGCTTCCTCTGATACAATCACAAGAAATGCTTTTCTAGATTTAATTGCTTTCTCTGTAGAAAATTCACCACTTGCAACTTTTCCTGCTTTGGTTGCCAGACCTAATAAGTTAAAAATTTTTTTATTCTCTTCCAAGTTGCACCATCTCCGTCTCTAGAGTATCGTATACTTGTATTGGTACTGCCATTTTAAAAGAACGATCAAGCCCTTTTGATTTCTTAGCTTTTTTCACACACTCCATCGATGGGCAGATATAAGCCCCTCTACCATTCTTTCGTCCTGTGCTATCCAATGTAAATTCTCCTTCAGGAGTTTTCAATACACGTATCAACTCATTCTTATTTTTCATTTCCCCACAACCAATGCATTGTCTCTGTGGACTTTTTTTTGTACTCACCAAATCACTTCCTATCTTCTTATTCCGTATAGCTTGGTTCTTCTCCTAAATCTGTCTCTTCTTCATTTTGGTAGTATACACCTTCTTCATGGTAATCAATACCCATTTCTTCAAATAGCCCTTGCTCCCTTGCTTGGGTCTCACTCTTAATGTCGATTTTATATCCTGTAAGTCTCGCTGCAAGCCTTGCATTTTGTCCTTCCTTACCAATTGCAAGAGATAATTGATAATCTGGTACAATTACAAGGGCTTCATGTGTATCCTCATCAGCAACTACACAGATAACTTTTGCAGGACTAAGTGCATTTTCAATCATATATGCTGCATTTTCATCCCAGTTGATAATATCAATCTTTTCTCCTCGAAGCTCGTTAACAATCGCATTTACTCTAGCTCCATTTAATCCTACACAAGCACCAACAGAATCTACATTTTTATCATTTGACCAAACTGCTATTTTGGTTCTTGATCCAGCTTCTCTAGCAATGGATTTTATCTCAACTGTGCCGTCTTTTACTTCTGTAACTTCTTCTTCGAATAATCTTTTTACCAAGTCAGGATGGGAACGTGAAACTGAAATTCTAGGTCCTTTCGGAGTATCTTTCACTTCTAAAACATATAACTTGATATGTTCTGTAGCACGAAAAACTTCGCCTCTTACTTGTTCTGATTCATTTAATATCGCATCTACTTTGCCTAAGTTTATACTTACATTTTTTCCTAGATATCGCTGAACAATTCCTGTTACAACATCTTTTTCTTTCTGATACCACTCTTGAAATTGGCTATTTCTTTCTTCTTCACGAATTTTTTGAAGAATTACGTTTTTTGCATTTTGTGTAGCAATACGACCAAAGGATTTTGATTCAATTGGCAATTGTACAATATCACCAATTCCATAATTAGGACTTTTCATCCTCGCTTCAGCAAAACTAATTTGAGTAATTTCATCTTCTACTTCTTCTACTACTTCTTTTTCTGCATAAACCGAAAAATCTCCTGAAGTCGGATTTATTACAACCTTAACATTATCTGCTTTTCCAAAGTGGTTCTTACATGCAGTAATTAAGGAATTTTCAATGGCTTCTAACAAAGTATCCTTGCTAATATTCTTTTCCTTTTCAAGTATATCCAAAGCTTCTATCAATTCTCTATTCATGGTTTTATCCTCCTAATACATTAAAAATCAAA
>CAYJKD010000093.1:0-10422 GCA_964370595.1 uncultured Lachnospiraceae bacterium | reverse complement strand
ATAATTGAAGGTTCATTTTTAACATTGCTTACACCTCCTTAAAACGAATTTTAATGTATTGATCTCCATAGGCATCCTTAATGTTTTGTAATCCCAAAACAAGGGAATCCATCAGGAGTTTTGATTCTATTCCAGGTGTATCTTGAAAATGAAACCAGAAATTACCAGTTTCCTCTTCACTTCCACCTTCAAACGCATCTTCCGTAAACGATTCAACAGAATTCGCCATGTTAAGAACGAGAGCCGAAACGGCTGCACATACAATATCATGACCATGTTCTGCAAATCCTGCATGACCGGATAATTCGATTCCTGAATAGGATCTGTTTGAATATTGAAACACGGTTACGCTAATCATAATTATGCGTTGATTTTGTCAATTTTTACTTGAGTATAGATTTGTCTATGACCGTTTTTCTTATGATATCCGGTTTTTCTCTTATACTTGTAAACGATAACTTTCTTAGCTTTTGCTTCCTTCTCAACAGTTGCAGTTACAGTTGCACCTGCTACGGTTGGAGCTCCAACAACTAATTCTCCGTTGTTTACTGCAAGAACTTGATCAAAAGTTATTGTTTGTCCAGCTTCTACACTAAGCTTCTCAACTCTAATGATATCGCCTTCTGCTACTTTGTACTGTTTTCCACCAGTTGCAATAATTGCGTACATATGGCACCTCCTATTATCATTACTCGCCAACTTCGGTGTTTGCGAATGCAAAACTTATTAACCTCATTGTGCGGCATACGCAGATATATTACCATAACACTTATTTAGTGTCAAGCTTTTTTTGTTATTTCCAAAAATTGAATCCCATATTTTTCATATTTATACTCACCCACTCCAGAAACAGTAAGCATTTCTTCCTTATTCGTCGGTTTGATTGCACACATCGATACCAGTGTTTTATCAGAAAACACAATATAGGGCGGAACTTTCTCTTGTTTTGCAATCTCTAAGCGTAAGGAACGTAACTGGTCGAATAGGCTATTATCTTCTACAGATAAACTTGCAGAAGATTTCGTTTCCTTTTTCTTAGATTGCCCAGAGGATTTTTCTTGCTCTAAGGATAGTTTCATAAACACTTCACCATCACTTCTTACAAGTTCTCTTGCAAGATCTGTAAGCTTTACAATTCCATATTCATCGGTAGTAACCCGAATAAGTTCTCTATATATTAACTCATTGGCAATTTTTCTTAGGCGATGAATTGTGTGCTTTGATAATGAGGCATAAGAGGATAACTGATCCATATTATAATTTCTTATTTTTGCAGTTTTTCCTCCTCTTAATGTATCTAATATGATGTTAATTCCATATCTTTGTCTTGATTCTTCTATACAATTTATGATTGCTATTGCCTCTTGTGTAACATTAACTTCTTCAAACTTCGTCATACAATTTTCGCAATTACCACAATAACTTGTAGGAGCTTCCCCAAAATACCTTAAGATATAGTCTCGAAAGCAATCGGTTGTAAAACAGTAGAATGTCATTTTTCTTAGGCGTTCTTGCTCTTGCTTTTGAACTAATACCCTTGTATCCGCGTCAAGAGCATCATTATCTCGGTTATTTTCAATAAAAAATTGATTGGTTACCACGTCCTGTCCACTATAAAATAAGACGCATTCTCCAGGCTCTTGATCTCTTGAGCACCTACCAATCTCTTGATAAAAAGCTTCTATGCTCTTTGGCATGTTATAATGAACCACATACCGAATATTTGATTTATCGATTCCCATACCAAATGCATTGGTTGCAACCATAATCGGGACTCGGTCATAAATAAAATCTTCCTGACTACCAATCCGTTCTTCATCCGATAATCCAGCGTGGTATCTCGCAACACGATAACCATCTTTGATTAATTTTGCACTTACTTCTTCTACAGATTTTCGTGTAAGGCAATATATGATGCCACTTCGGTCTTTTCTGTTTTCTACATAATTTGATAATGCTAAATACTTATTTGTAGGCATTTGGACAGATAAATGTAAATTAGGTCGATCATATCCCGTTTTCACTAAAACAGGATTATTCAGATTAAGAATTTCAATAATGTCTTCTTGTACTGTTTTTGTAGCTGTAGCAGTAAATGCACTAATAACTGGTCGATTCCTTAATTTATTTACAAATTGCATGATTTTTAAATAACTAGGACGAAAATCTTGTCCCCACTGAGAAACACAATGAGCCTCATCCACAGCAACCATAGAAATTTCTACCTGATTTACAAAATCCAAAAACACATCAGATTCCAAACGCTCAGGTGCTACATAAATAATTTTATACCGACCTTCTTTCGCAAAGGATAATGCTTTATAATATTGATTCGTAGTAAGTGAACTATTTAAAAATGCAGCATGAATACCAGCTTGATTTAATGTATAAACTTGATCTTTCATCAATGAAATTAATGGAGAAATCACTAAGGTAATTCCAGACATCATCAACGCAGGCACTTGAAAACAAAGTGACTTGCCAGAGCCAGTTGGCATAATTCCAAATACATCCTTGCCTTCTAATATTCCTTTAATTAAATCTTCCTGTCCTTCACGAAACTCATCATACCCAAAATACTGTTTTAGTACTTGTAAATAATTCATTCTTACCTCGATTGTTTATTTAATATAATTATAAATTGGTTTTCTTCCCTTTTTCCGTGTGATCTCAACTAAACCTAAATTTGTCATTCCTAAAACAGTAGTTTTCATGGAATCATGCAACACTTCTTTTCGTAGTTCATCTAGCAATCGTTTTTTATTCTCATCTGACTTCATATCAATAAAATCTACAATAATAATCCCAGATAGATTTCGAAGTCGAAGTTGATATGCGATTTCTTTTGCGGCTTCTAGATTAACTTTTAAAATAGCATCCTCTTTTGATTTCTTGCCAACATATTTTCCAGTATTTACGTCAACAACTACCATTGCTTCTGTTGGTTCAATTACAAGATATCCACCTGAATCCAACCACACATGTTTTTTAATTCCAAGATTTAAGTTGTGTTCAAGAGAATACAACTTGTCTAAGGTAATTAATTTATCTTCATAATAGCTTACATGTAATTGACGGGACTTTAATTCTTCAAAAACTAGAGGATCATCCGTAATAATTTCTGATAATAAATGACTTGGGCAATGCTCAATCATCGTAAGATAATAAGGTTTTGCTTTCAACATACACGTATATGGATTTCTAAATTTTCCCTGAGTAAGAATTCCTTGAAAGCGATCGTACAATTGTTTGATTTCACAAACAACCTGTTCCATTGGTACTTCATAAGCATTTGTACGAATAATAATTCCTACTGGTATTTGAAACAGTTCATGCAGTTGTTCTTTCATGGCTTCTTTCCATGCAAGGTCTTTGATTTTTGATGAGAATCCGATGTGATGTTTTGCCGAAGTAAGGACTACATAGGTACCTGGAAAATTCAGGTTTGTTGTTAATACTGGGTCTTTCGTTTTAATCCCATCTTTTTCAATTTGAACTAAAATTTCATCCCCTTGGCATAGTTTTTTGTGTTCATGAGGCGATGTGTAGCAAATATGCTCTGCCTCAGACAAACTCAAATAACCTGTTTTTCCATGCTCAAAATCAATAAATGCCGCATTGATATTTTTCACAATCTGCTTTACTTTTCCAATATAAATATTTCCAATGAAAGAATCATCATCTTCAAATTGATATTCTAATACACGCTTTGGAGATACTAATACACTTACCTGCTTATCCATCAATTTTGTAATTACTATTTTATTCAATATTACATCCTACCTCGTCTAAGGATTTTCCATCCTCCATGTACAATTCTTTTCGCTCCACTAATAAAGCAAATTCTTTTCGTTCTTGTCCAATCGATTGATAGTAAGCATCCATCAACAATTCAGGTTTTAAGTTTGCGGCGCTCCCTGTTGCAAGTTTTAAAAAGATAGATCCATCCCCATTAAATCGAAACTCTTTTACCATTGGGCGAATATCTACTTGCTTTTCACCTTTTTTCGTTTTTTTCGTGATTACAAGCTCTGCTTGTGACAGATAGGATTCAAATCCAGATTTAAATTGTTGGAAATCATCAGGTTCATACCCTTCTCTAAAGCTCACTTCATAATCTGCAATTCCAACAATTGACATTGCATTACCGGCATTGTCTTCTAACTTTTTAAAAGATAACGCTTCAAATCCTTCTACCATTGCATCATTCATTCGACGAAGCATTTCAGTTGAAGAATCACTGCTTAAAACCTCAATGTCAACATATTCTCCTGTACTTGTTAATCCAACGCCAAGAGGTGCTGCAAACGACATAATTTGATGAGGGTTAAAACCTTCGCTATATCGAATATCTACTTCCGCTTTTCTCATTACTTTCTGAAAATATCTCATCACATCCAAATGACCGATGAATTTTGCACTTCCTTGTTTTGCAAATTTAATTCTTATCTTCAAGACAGACACCTCCTCCAAACGTATTCGCTCCACATCCCATACATGCTTGTCTGCAGTTTGGTGAACCCTTTTCATCAATCGCTTGTAACCATTCTCTTTTTAAGAACTCTTTTGAAACACCTGTGTCAATGAAGTCCCAAGGGAAATTTTCATCTAATCCACGTGTTCTAGTTGTATAAAAATCAATCGGAACACCTGTATCTTCGAATGCCTTCATCCAAATTTCATTATGGAAATGCTCCGACCATGAATCATATAAAGCACCACCATCATAAGCAGCTTCAATTACAGCAGATACCTTTCGATCTCCACGTGCCAAAACTCCTTCTAACACAGTAAGATCTGCTTCATGCCAATTATATTTGAGACTTTTATAGTTAAGCATTTCTTTAAATTTATTCTTAACAATGTATGCACGGTCCAAGAACTCTTCTTTCGTGCACATTGTTGCCCACTGAAATGGTGTAAATGGTTTTGGTACAAAGAAAGAAGAACTTGCTACTACCTGTACTCTTCCATTTCTTTGATCTTTTGGAATTTCATCGTAATAAGCCATTGCAATTTTTTCAGAGAGTAATGCAATTCCTTCCATATCTTCCACCGTTTCTGTTGGCAATCCTAGCATAAAATATAATTTAACTCGGTTCCATCCACCATGGAATGCATCAATTGCTCCCTTTAAAATAACTTCTTCTGTTAATCCTTTATTAATTACGTCTCTCTGTCGCTGTGACCCTGCCTCAGGTGCAAAGGTTAAACTGCTTTTTTTCACATCTTGGACTTTACTCATTACATCCAAAGAAAATGCATCAATTCTTAGAGAAGGCAATGAAATGTTAATGCCTTTTCCTTTAAATTCTTCCATTAAAAAATCAACCAATTCTTTCAAGTACGTATAGTCGCTTGAGCTTAAAGAACTTAATGAAATCTCTTCATGTCCTGTGCTTTTTAACATTTGATATGCATATTCTTTGAGATATTCTAATCCACGCTCTCTCAATGGACGATAGACATATCCAGCCTGACAAAAACGACATCCTCGGATACAACCTCTCTGGATTTCAAGAACTACTCTGTCTTGAGTCGTTTTAATAAAAGGTACTACTGGATTTTCGATAAATGTTACATCATCTAAATCCATAACCACTTGCTTGATTATTGTACTAGGCACACCTTCTTGATTTGGGGTGAATGATGCAATGGTTCCATCTTCATGGTAGGAAACATCATAAAATTCTGGTACATAAATACCAGGCACATTTGCAATGGCTAATAAATATTCCCTTCTAGATTTTCCTTCTTCTTTGTATTTTTTATGTAGAGAAAACAGTTCATCATAAACCGTTTCCCCTTCTCCAATATAAAAACAATCAAAAAATGGAGCCAACGGTTCTGGGTTATATGCACAAGGACCACCTCCAATGATAATTGGATGTGATTCACTACGATCTTTTGCATAGCGTGGAATCTGTCCTAATTCTAAAATTTGCAAAATATTGGTATAGCACATTTCATACTGCAATGTGATTCCGATAAAATCTAGTTCTTTAATCGCTGTTTGTGATTCTAATGTAAACATTGGTATCTTTTTTTCTCTCATTACTTTATCTAGATCTGTCCAAGGAGAAAAGATTCGCTCGCAATACACATCTTCTCTTCGATTGAACATATCATATAATATCTGCATTCCAATATGGGACATACCAATCTCATATACATCTGGAAAGCACATTCCGAAATGGATTTTAATATCAGATCGATTTTTTAGAACAGAATTCATTTCGCCCCCAATATATCTAGCAGGCTTATCTACACTTAGTAACACTTCATCATTTAATGCTAATTTTCTCATATTCATCCTTTACTATAAGCAGTGAAAAGTCCATTAAAATAGGAGCTTGACACTACAATCTATCGTTTGACTGTGCCTATTATATAATAGGGAATACCTTTTTTGCAAGGTTTCCAAATAAATAATTTTATATTTCATAGTGGGGAAGGAATTAACACCTCCACAATTTAACTAATTACAATCTTGTTTGGGGATTTTTTTAGACATGATGAAATACATGATCCAATGCCCGATTACTGTTACAACCCATGAAATTGGGTAAACCCAGTAAATGCTCTCTAAGGTTTGTGTTTGCGGAAAAACAACAGCGACCCACAAAATTCGAATCAGACAGATTCCACACAAAGAAACAACGGTTGGCATAAGGGAAGCCCCCATTCCTCTTAGCTGGCCAACCAATACATCGACAATACCAAAGATTGCATATAACGATGTTGTAATTCTAATTTTCGTAATTCCAACTGCAATTATTTGAGGATCGGTATTATATAAAGCTAGTAGAGGTTCAGCAAATATGTTGATGAGCAAACTTAAAAAGCAGCTAATGACAACCACCACTACAAGGCTATTCGTTAAACACATTCTTGCTCGTTGATATTTTTTTGCACCTATATTTTGACCAGATGCAGTTAAGGTTGCTTGACTGATACTATTCGCTGACACATAAACAAATCCCTCAATATTTGATGCTGCTACATTACCTGCAACTACAGAAGAGCCAAATGTATTGATTGCAGATTGTACCGTTGCATTAGATAAAGAGAATAGAGAACCTTGTACTCCTGCAGGTAATCCAATTTTTATAATATCGATTAGTTCATATTTATGAAGCTTTAGCACTTTGGGATTCAATCTTAAAACTTCGTTATCTACTATAAAACAGCGAATAACTAAAAAAGCAGCAACTGCCTGAGAAATGATTGTAGCAAATGCAACGCCAGCTACCCCCATCCCTAATACAATAACAAAGAATAAGTTAAAGAGAACATTAATCACCCCTGCAAATGCTAAAAAAATCAGAGGACGTTTTGTATCACCTACAGCCCGAAGCATTGCTGCGCCAAAATTATACAAAAGATTAAATGGCATACCCAAAAAAAATATACGCATATATAGAGTTGCTCCATCAATTACATCGGGTGGACTTTGCATGATTATTAACAATGGTCTTGTTGCAATGATTCCGATTGTTGCGACAAGAAAAGAACAAATAACAGCAGCTACGATAGCTGTATGTAATGTTCTGCTAATGCCTTCTGGATTTTTTGCTCCATAATATCTTGAAACACTTACTCCAGCTCCCATAGACAATCCCATAAAGCATCCAATGATTACATTTACGAGAGCTGTTGAAGACCCTACAGCTGATAGGGCTTGTGAACCTGCAAACTGACCAACTATGATCATGTCAGCTGCATGATAACACAGTTGCAACATATTTGTTAGAATTAATGGAATAGAAAAAGCTATAATTTTTTTTAATATAGATCCTTCTGTCATATCGATTTGATTTTTTGATTTTCCTGTCATGCCAATGCTCCTAGTTCTACTTATTTCAGTCGTCTATTTGATCAGTAATACGTAATAATCAAGGACTAACATTCTTGATTATTTTTTTTTATTAAAGACAAAGAAAATGTGCCCTTTGGCACATTTTCAAATCAAATAACTAAATTATTACAACAATGGAGAAAACGTTCTAAGAATCCCCAACAAAACATATTGAATAAACTTGAGCCTACCTTGATATGGATGGTTTTCCATCGTAATCTCCTGACATTTTGCTTGTGTTTGTAAAAAATCCTTTTTGATTTTATCCACTACAGATGATTGATACATAAATGCACCACATTCATAATGAAGTGCTAAGCTTCTGTAATCTAGATTGATGGTTCCTACAACGGCTGTTTCATCATCACAGACAAACATCTTTGAATGAATAAATCCTGGTTTATATTCAAAAATTCTAACTCCAGCACCTAAAAGTGTTTTATAATATGATCTTGATAGGAAAAATATTTTTTTCTTATCCGGAATCCCTGGAAGAACCAATCTAACATCAATACCAGATTTTGCAGCAGTCATTAATGATACCATCATTTCTCTACTAATAATTAAATAAGGAGTTGTAATGTATACATAGTCCTTTGCATTATTTAACATCCCCATGTATACATTTTCTCCAACTGGATCATAATCGAGTGGTGTATCGCAGTAAGGCTGAATAATTCCATCTGCATGGTAGGTTTTTGTTGGAGCATATGCTGAATAGTCTTCCACCTTACCCGTTAGAGAACTCCACATTGAAAGAAACATAACCGTTAAATTATAAACCGCTTCTCCCTTAAACATAACTGCAGTATCTTTCCAATGACCAAATTTTTCTACATGATTAATGTACTCATCCGCTAAGTTAACTCCACCTGTAAAACCAACATTTCCATCAATGACACAAATTTTTCTATGATCCCGATTATTAAAATTAGAGTTAAATAAATTATTAAACTTATTAAATGGAATACATGTAATCTTATGGTCATTTAATCGTTTCGCAAAGTTCATAGGAAGTGTCATAAGGCAACCAAGGTCATCATACATAAGTCTTACATCGACACCCTCTGAAGCTTTCTCAATCAATATTTTTTCTATTTCCCCCCACATTTTTCCTTCTTCAATTATAAAATATTCAAGGAAAATAAATTTTTCAGCCAATTTCAATTCTCTTAACATGGCATGCCACTTATCTTCTCCCAAAGGAAAATATTCTACCTCCGTATTGCTATAGGCAGGAGAATTTGCAATTCTTCTGATATACTCTGACTGGCGTATGATTTTGCTATTGTTTTGAAAAAATTCTGGATGGAATTTATTTACAGATTCAATTCCCTTTTTCTGTTCTAATTCTATTTTGCTTAAAACCGCTTTTTTCTTTTTACTCGTTTTTTGTTTTCCATATATAATATAGACGACTGCTCCTACAAGAGGCACTCCATTTAGCAAAATAATCCAAGGGATTTTAACTTCTGGGTAGGTATCTCCAATAATAATATTAATAGTAACAACCAAATTTACAATCAATAATAGAATTACTAATACATCAATATAATCTCCTAGAAAATATATGAGCGCCATCCAAAAACCAACTAGCAGTGCTAATGTAAAAATTATGATGATTGCACGTAGTATCACACTAAATTTCATGTAGGCCTCCTTATGATTGAATTCATTATATTTAATAGTAATATACATCTTAAAAAAAGTCAATTTTCATTCTTTGTATATTTTTTCTATACTCGATTTAACACGTGAAGTGGTTGGTCAATCTGTTCAAAGTCTTCTTTTTTCATATACGGATATTGCTCTATACTATCAAAGTACCAAGTTGCTTGTATTGCCTTCATTCCTAAGCTACGAGCTGTCTCTAGCTCATAACTCCCTCCATCTCCTAAATAGATACACGCTTCTGGGGATACCTGTAATTCATTCATACATCGCTTAAAAATTTCAACATCTGGCTTTTGTATTTTTTGTTCATATGATAAATACGGAGCATCGAAATAAGGAAATAATATGCTATCACGAATAGGTCCAACCTCTTCTGAAAAACAATTACTGATTAAACCGATTTGAATCTCCTTATCCTTAAGCTGTTGAAGCATTGGAATGACTTGAGGATGTAAATGGTTAAAACATTCTATCTTTGTATTGATGCGTTTATTAACAATTTGGTCAAACACTTTTTGAGAATAACAATTATTTTCTCTTAAAATTTGTTCTATCACTTCTTCAAACGTGATTTTTCCCGTTGAACGATCATCATTCGTTAGATTCCAACGTTGTTGAAATTTCGTTATCTGAATTCCAGCATCCAAAGCCATTTGTGTACCAAAGTACAAAGGACATTTATAATGGGTAATCAGTGTTTCATACATGTCGAAAATAACCGCTTTTACCATACGATGCAACCTCTTTTCTTTATATTAACCCTCTTGTAAAAACTGTAATGCTTTTTTATATGTTTCAACTCGGGCAAAATCTTTTTGTTTTGGGTTTTTAATCCGCTTAATATCCATATTGTGTATTAAGTCTGCAATTTTTACATACCGAGCATTATG
>CAYJKD010000092.1:7270-10428 GCA_964370595.1 uncultured Lachnospiraceae bacterium | reverse complement strand
AAGAGAAGGGGATATCTAGCATTAATCAAACACCCATTTATATCTCATTGGCAAGCTCTTCCAATGCTGCAACCAACACCTGCGTTCCTTTTTCAATATCTTCAAACTCAGTCCACTCATCCTTACTATGACTAATTCCATTTTTACTTGGCACAAACAACATTGCAGTAGGAGCAAACCTTGATACAAATAGAGCATCATGATATGCCCCACTAAATGTGGTCATAGACGGAATACCGGATGCATGCTTTTCTAGCACATCTAAAATATGTTTATCGCATACAGCTGGATTATCATGATTTTCAATTTTTATATCCACCTTTACCTGTCTTTCATCAGCAACTTCACCGCATTCCTTTAACAATTGACTTAGCATCTTATCCTTCGTTTCAAAGTCTACGCCTCGTATATCTATGCTAAATTCACATATTCCTGGAATTACATTAACTGCACCAGGCTTATTATCAATCATTCCAACCGTTCCTGTGGTATAACTTGATTCATTCGCTTTCTTTGCTAATCGCTCCACCACAAGGCTCATCTGAGCTGCTGCCATAAAAGCATCTCTTCGCTCCTCCATAGAGGTGCCTCCTGCATGGGACTGCACTCCTGATACTCTAACATTTAGATTAGTAGGTGCACAAATAGCTTTTACAAACCCTAATACTTTCTCATTCTTTTCAAGATTAGGGCTCTGCTCAATATGTAATTCTATATTTGCATACACATCTCCACGCTTACGAACAATATCTGATAGGTTTTCTGGATGAAATTGCAATTGCTCCAATCGATGGTAAAAAGTGTACCCTTCACTATCATAAAGTTTTTTTGTATCTTCTATTGTTAGGTCTCCACTAAGCAACCGACTTCCCAAACAAGAGAGTCCAAATCTAGTAGGTTCTTCGGATGTGTATATTACAACACTGACACTACGTTTTAACCGCTTCCTACTACTGAGAATTCTAAGGGCTTCAATTCCTGCAACTACCCCTGCCATTCCATCAAACATACCTGCATTTAAAACGGTATCGATATGAGAACCTGTCCATACAGGAGCTAAGGAATCATCCTCTCCTACTAAAGTAGCAAAAATATTACCGCCATGATCCACTTCTACTAGAAGGCCTTGTTCTCTCATAATACGTATTAAAAACTCCCTACATTCCAATTCTTCTTTTGAAAACAAAACCCTTGTTGTTCCGTCTTTTGGTGTTGCATTATACCCATCTATCGACTCTAACATATACTTAATTCTATCTACACTCACTTTTTCCATAGGCTTAAACAATATTTTTAGGTTCTTGTTTTAACCAAGCATCAATATTATCCATAACGATATGGGCGCGTTTTTCAAAGGCCTGTTTCGATGCAAATGCAATATGAGGCGTTGCAATAATTCCATCTATATTCAATAATGGATTCTCAACTGGTAGTGGCGGTTCTATGTCAAACACATCCACTGCTGCCCCAGCAATTCCTCCATTTTTTACTGCTTCTGCAAGAGCATCTGCATCTACGACACCACCCCTTGCCGTATTGATTAAATACCCACTAGACTTCATCTTTTGTAGCTCTTGTTTTCCTATAAACCCTTTCGTTTCAGCAGTAAATGGTATATGTAAGGATACAATATCACTTCGTTCTAGTAATTCTTCCATCTCTACTTGTTCAATTCCCTGAATATCTTTTTTACTACGATTGTATGCGATTACCTTACACCCAAATGCATCTGCTATTTTGGCTACTCTTTGACCAATCGCACCAAGTCCTACTATACCAAATGTTTTCCCCTCTAGCTCCCATCCTACTAGTCCATCTTTTGTTCCTCCTTGGCGAACAACCCTATGGCAAGGAAGTATATTTCTTGTTAATGCTATTGCAAATCCAAATACTAAATCTGCAACTGCAACCGTTGAGTATCCAGCTGCATTACAAACCATAATATTATTATTACGACAATACTCTAAATCTACATGATCCACCCCAGTAAAAGCCACACAAACCAACTTCAGATTAGGGCATTCTTTCATAACCTCTTGTGTATATCTAAAATTTGAAAGAACCACTACATCGGCTTCCCTAGACCGTTCAATCAGTGTATTGATATCTTCTACACGATTCTCATAACATATAACCTCTCCTCTATTTCCTATGGTTTCTTTTGCCTGTTTCCTTAATTGATCCATGGAAACTCCTAATGGTTCTAAAAATACAATTTTCATCTGTCTTCTCCTCTAACTTATAATTGAACATCCCGGTTGCAATCCTTTGAATAAATATAGGTAAATGGCTCTCTTCCCACTCCATATGCGCATTGAGGAACATAGGGTCCAAACCAGATAAAGTCCTCCCTCTTTATCCCCATCCATTTATCATCAAGCATATACATCCCTTTACCATTTAGTACAAAGGCTCCGTGCTCTTGAACATGTGTTTCTACAATAGGATGACATCCTCCTGGTAAAAATGAAAGAATGTGCATATTCATATCAAATGCGAAATCACTAGGGAGCAGATCTTTTATCAACACGTTTTCCATTTGGTCGTAATGTTTATATTCTATGTTATTTACATTTCCCCAAACAACCCAACTCTCTCGCCCTTCTAAGTGAATATTTTTTTGTTTATATAATAATATACTCGCTGGTACTGCATCTTCATTGACAAATTCCATCCCCATACTTGGTGGTGCAAATACATATCCACCTTCACTGAGGTTTTTTTTCTCGTTATCCACAATTACGGATACATTTCCTGATAACACATACAAAAATGATTCGATTCCCTCTTCTTTTGCAAATGGGTAAATGGTACCTCCACCAGGCTCCATTTGTACTTTATATTCTACAAAGCTTGCTCCTATTTTAGGAGAGCAAAGAATACTCGCTTTGCATTTATTCAAATAAGGAAGGGTGTTGATAACCAGTCCTTCAGGTGGAATTACTGCATATAAATTAGGCTTTATCACAGCTCTTGTAGATAGTAAATCATTTGGATATGGCATAAATCAAACCTCCTTTTCATTCTCTTCCTTCATAATTCGTTGTATCATTTCTATAGAAACTCTACACGCATTTACTAAATGAATTCCTTTTGTGTATTCCTGTGGACAATGACTTACGCCATCTTCACTTGGAACAAATACCATTGCTGTCCTA
>CAYJKD010000092.1:0-7260 GCA_964370595.1 uncultured Lachnospiraceae bacterium | reverse complement strand
CATTTTCATACAACGTATTCCTAGGTCGTCTGCTACCTGGTACAAAATCTTTTGTATGTGCCCATCTAGAGATGTTGATTTTTGTTCTAACGTTATTTCTGTGGTATAGCGAATATCCGTTCCATCACAACTAGACATAATTGTATTCATAATCTCCTCATCCACTTGATCTACATAATCATTATCTATACTCCTAATATCTAGGGAAAATACAACCTGATTTGCAATGGTATTTACATCATTCGGTGCCACACTAATTCTTCCAACGGTCGCAACGGTATCTTGATATCTTTGTGCATAAAATGGTATTTTAGATATTACCGCTGTTGCAGCAACTACAGGATCCTTTCTCTTATTCATAGGAACAGTTCCTGCATGACCCGAAATCCCCCTCATGGTTACTGTCCTTCGCCTCATTCCTACAATATCTGTTACAATTCCTAATGAGCATTGGTTTGAAACAAGTACTGGACCTTGCTCAATATGAATTTCTAAAACACCTAAAACATGTTTGGCTTCCCACTTTGCTTCCTGTAACTTATCGGGATCCAACCCATAATCTGACATGGCTTGCCAAATTGAGATTCCTTCTTCATCTTTTGTTTCCTTTAAGTCTTTTTCATTGTGCATACCCACAAATGCCTTTGATGAGAAAAATCCACTACCAAATCTAGCACCTTCTTCATCATTTGTAGCAATTATTTCTATCGAATAAGGAAGTTTAATTCCTCGGAAGCTATGTGCAATCTCGATTCCGCACACAATTCCTGCAATCCCATCATAAGCTCCCCCATTTCTAACGCTATCATAGTGTGATAAAATAATGATTTTTTGAGGATTATCCCCATCTATTCTACCGATGATAGCGCCTGATGCATCCTCCCTTACAGCCAAACCTGCATCTGTCATAAGTTTTTTTATATAAGAACCTGCCTGATTCATCTGGTATGAAAATGGTAATCGAGTAACTCCCATACCTATTGTGTCTGTATAGGTAGCTAACTGCTCAATATTATTGCAAATCCTTTGTTCTATTATATCATTCACAGGGAATTCTCCTTATGTTTTAAAATTTGTTTTTCTTGCCTGTCTCCTTCCTACCAAGTATACTATTAAGAGGAAAGAGAGGTTTTCATTATGTCTACAACATTATCTTGGCTAATTAACGAAAGTAGCCTTACCAATATAAAATGTGTTTCTTGCGAGCACTTACTTGATGCACCTATAAAAAGTGTCAATATTATGGAAAATAGTGATGTTCTACACTGGATGACCCAAGATGAATTAGTTCTTACTACGGGTTTTTGCTTCATCAATGATGAAGAAGCACAGGTACGTATCATCCATGATTTAAAAAAGCTTGGTTGTTGTGCACTCATGATCAAGGTAAATCGCTTTTTTTCTCAAACACCTGAAATAATGATTCGCGAAGCCATTAAAATAGATTTCCCCATCCTAGAACTTCCTTACTACTATCGCTTTGCTGATGTAAGTAATGTGATTTATTCTCAACTAGAACGCAATCGCATGACTTCTAAGCAATACGAACTAGAAGTATTCGATCAGCTAATCCAATCTATGTTAAAAGGAAATGATTTAACTACTATGCTTATGATACTAGGCGATGTTCTAAATCGAGAACTCATGATTGCAGATTATAATTATCAGACATTAGCTGCAACATTTGACTTAGCAACACTTACCCAACCACCACTTTTGCTGGATAGCACTAGCAATACAAAGGTTAACTATTCCTTAAAAAATGCAATTTCTACCTATTATGCAATTCCATTAAATGCAGATATGGGTTTTCTTCTAATCTCAGATGAGCAGGGAGATTTGGCAAGCACGGAATCCAGTATCATATCAAGGTGTTTACATCTATTAACACTAGCAACGAGACAGAGCTCTCTCCCTCATCAAATAAGCAATGAATATCGGCGTGAATTTATTAATTTTTTTACCAGTAATCACATGCAAAGCGATACAGAGATTCGCTTATTTTGTGATTTACATCACTTTAATTACCATCTAAAGCGTGTTTGCCTTTCCATTTTAATTCCTCAGGCGGAACTTTTAAAAAATAGAGGTTTTCAGCAATCACTTATCACTCGTATCGATGATTTTTTAAATATGGAACGTATCTGTAGTTACATTTGTACCAAAACCAATTACTTATTTATTTTTTTGCTGTTTCCACAAGAAGTACATAACACGGTTGCTGTTTTTGAATCAAAATCCATTGCCCAGCGTATTTCAATGGAGATATGCCAACATTATTTAGATACTTATCGGATTGGAATCGGTCGCTGTCATAGCAAAATTTCCACAATTAAGGATGCCTTACAAGATGCCATGTCAGAGGTGCAACTAGCTAATACACTTTGTGCTGAATCAACGATTACCACTTACTTTGAACACCTGCCCCTTCATAGCATTGCTACTTTGCCACGTGAGCAAATTCAGCATATTTACTGTGATACCCTTCAATCCTTAGATGATTATGATAAGCAAAATTCCACTCCTTATATAGAAACTCTTCGCATGTACTTTTCTTGTAGTTTCAATGCTGCTGAAACTGCTAAAGCCTTATTTCTCCACCGCAATACGTTAGCTTATCGACTAGACAAAATCAAAAGCCTTCTTGGAATGAATTTAACCGACTCTAGTGAATTATTCAGTCTCTATTATGGACTTTGTGCACTAGATATCCTTCATTCCGATGATGCCTCCCCCCAATAACGTTCAAGGAGATTGTGGGATAACGTACGCTTTACAAACTTACCTGCTCCACGCTCTCCTTTGAATATACCTTGTTCAACAATAACCTTACCTCTCAAAATCGTCATAATTGGTTTTCCTGTCAGCTCCATCCCTTCATACAAGGTATAGTCTAAGTTATTATGTAATGTCTGTGGTGTAATTGTCCATGTTTGATCTAGATCGACTACAACAAAATCCGCATCTGAGCCTTCTTGAATACAACCTTTTTGAGGATAGCACCCATATATTTTTGCAATGTTTGTAGATGTGATTTGCACTAACTGATTTAACGTAATTCGACCTTTTATAACGCCTTCACTCAGTAGAATCGGAAGCCTTGTCTCAATACCAGAATTTCCATTTACCACTAAGCGAAAATCTTGTATGAATCTTCCCTCTTCATCTTGTTTCAGAAATCTAGATTTTTCTTCTTGTGTATAGGTGCAGTCATCAGAACCTGTTATGGTTACGGTACCATCTCCAATCGCCTCCCATATGTCCTCTGCATCTTTTTTCGTTCGAAGAGGCGGCGAACAAATCCCAAGATAACCATCCTCTTTTTCATAGATATCATCAAATAGAGTCATATAATGAGGACAGGTTTCTACATATATAGGAAATCCTTCTTTATGAGCGATTCTTGCCGTGTCAAATGCTTCTTTTACGGTTGTATGAACAACCATAATAGGACACTTCGTAGCTTTTGCATAAGAATAAGCCCGGTAAAATGCCTCCGCTTCACATAATCCAGATTTTGCTTTCGCAAATGCTTTCCAACTTAAATCTCCCTTTTTTTCACATTTTTCAAATTCTAGCTGTGCAATGGGATCGCTTTCACAATGGAGCATAGGTAGGGCACCTATTTTTTTTGCAACTTGAAAAACCCGTATCAGTGTTTCATCATCACACATAATCCCATCTTTTTTATACGTCATAAACATTTTAAATGTGGGAATGCCTAGTTCTAACAATTTCTCTAAGTCTTTAATCGTATTATCACTAGCATCTACAACTTTTGCATGGAGTGCATAATCAATGGGAGACATCTGTGCTAATTCCATTTTGTCAATTGCAGATTGATATACGGACTCTCCTGGAAGGGTATTCGTAAAATCCATAAACATGGTTACTCCACCAAATGCCCCTGCAACAGCTGTGTTATAGTAGTCGTTTGGTCCTTGGCATCCCATAAATGGGCACATGCAATGGATATGCCCATCAATCACTCCTGGCAAAATATATTTACCTGTTAAATCAATCACACGAGATGCTTTATCATCTAACTTACCGATTTTCACTATTTTCCCATCCTTAACCCCTATATCTCCTTGAAAAGATTTCTCATGTGTCACAATGGTTGGATTTTTAAGTAATAGGTCCCACATAGTCTCCTCCTCGTACGAATATCTACTCTACCGTTACTAACTCTGGTACTGCTTTTCTAAGTGGCTCTGGATTTGTATAACTTTCAATACTAGGTGCTTCAGGAATATTGTCCTGAGACAGTAAAAATTCTGCCATTGTATTACTAGCATCCACAAACGCTTGAGAATATGTCATATCATACGTATTCATTTCCATAATCCCTAAAACTTCACTGGTTTCTAATTGTAACTCTTCTGCAATCAATGTTGCTGCTTCTTCCATATTGCTGTTAATATAATCAGTTGCCTTATTCATTGCACGTAAAATAGCTTCTGCATCCTCTGGTCTCTCTTCCAAAAAGCTATCGGTTACCTGTAATGTGGAATAGAAATTTAGCCAATTTACAGATTTTTCATAATCAGTCAAGTAAGAATTCATACCTGAGAATAAAATGTTACCTCCAGCATCAACTGCAGTGTTTACCCATGGTTGCCAACATGCCATCATATCAATGTCTCCAGCTTCCATTGCAGAAATTTGATCGGAAGGTGCTAAATTTACGAATTCTAATGAATTGAAATCTACTCCTGTTACTTCACACATTTCTTGAATTGCCATAAGTACTCCCGAACCAGTTGCCATACCAATTCGTTTTCCCTCAATATCTTTGGATGATTTGATATTGGCTTCTGCACTTGCAACCACACATTGTGTATCTCCAATATTACAAAGTGGTGCTAATACTTTAACTCCTATTCCTGCTGCTGCCAACGGAATATCCGTATAGGTGGTTTCAACAGAAACTGGTGCATCACCACTAGCGATTAACGGGCTGATATCCGTACCTGATTGCACATATAAGTTTTCAATTGTTAATCCTTCTTCTACAAAATACCCCATTTTATCTGCTACAATTTGTTGTGCTGAAATTTGAGGGTCCATAACTCCATAAAACGTAATTGGTTCTGATGTAGGCATATCTGTTCCACTGCTTGTCTCTTCTGATTTGCTTACTGTAGTTTCGCTTGTTGTTGTTCCTTCTGTTTCTGTTGTCTGAGTTGAACACCCTACTAAAACACTTGTTGTCATAATTGCACATAAACCTGCCAAACATAATTTTTTCATAACGCTCTCCTTTTTAAGTAGTAATATTTAGTATCACATCGCTTGCACAAACAAGCAATGGTAACTATCTCGGTTCATCTTTAATGCTCAATTGCACTGTTAATTCCTGTTTTTTTCCATTTGAATAATATCTTTTCTATCACTGATAAAATTCCATGGAAGATACTATATTCAATTCCAATCAATGCTGCTGCTAAAAACATATCACTGATTTTAAACCAGTTTCTCGCATTTGTTATCATAAATCCCAATCCTGTAGAGGCCCCCATCATTTCTGCTACAACCAATGCAGAGAACGTAAGTCCCAAACTGACTTTCATTCCTACGAATATATTAGGAAGTGCTGATTTTAATATTACTTTTGTAAATACTTGCATTTGATTGGCACCAAGACTTTTTGCTGATCGAATCAGTAGGGGATTTGTATTTTTAATCCCATCTACCGTATAGGTCATCAGCGGCATAAATGTTGAATATGCAATCAATGCAATCTTAGATTCTTCCCCCACGCCAAACCATATAATAAACATGGGTAAAAAAGCTAGTGCTGGAATCGGTCCTATCATTTTAAGAATCGGCGATACCAAATCGTCAAGTAATTGAACGGAAGTGGTCAAAATCCCTAGGGAAATAGCTACTATGGTTCCTAATGCAAATCCCATTATCGTCCGATATAAACTGCTAAAAATATGTTCATGTAATTTTTCAGCCTGTATATATTCAATCCCAGTCTGTATTACATTAATTGGTGATGGTAAAAATGTTGGATTAAACCACTCTACTTCATTGTTGTACATGCAAATAATCTGCCACATTCCAAAGAAAAATACATAGGTTATCATCTGTGTATATTTACTATTCCTATTTGATAAACGGGTAACTTCTAATTTTTCAATCGCTTTTTTCTCACGTTTTTGAATCATTCTTATTTCATCAGCATCAATTTTCTCATACATCTTTCTTACTCGAATTGCTTCCCGTTCCATTCGCAAAATCTTATCCATGTCCGTTCTCCTCGTATTATTCTGAAAAAGCTCCTATCCCATCGCTCAATCTCAATTCTAGTTGATTTACATATTCAAGAAATTCTGGAGATTTGGAATCTCTAAGTCTTGGAATATTGATGGCTAAATCCAAATCTACTACACCTTCTTTTAATACAATGACACGATCTGCTAAGTACACAGCTTCAGGAACACTATGAGTAATAAGAACAATTGTTTTGGATGTTTTTTTCCATATTCGAATCAATTCTTTTCTCATATTCTCTCTCGTTAACGCATCCAAAGCACCCAATGGCTCATCCATA
This sequence comes from uncultured Lachnospiraceae bacterium, assembly GCA_964370595.1. GTDB lineage: Bacteria > Bacillota > Clostridia > Lachnospirales > Lachnospiraceae > Brotaphodocola. The sequence goes on along the minus strand of CAYJKD010000092.1, from coordinate 698 downwards.
AGCAATAATTCTGGATCATTTGCCAATGCTCGAGCAATTCCAACCCTCTGAGCCATTCCTCCCGATAAACTGCTTGGATATGCATCTTCATACCCTTCAAGCCCAATCATCGAAATATATTTTTTAGTGATTTCATCAATATTTTTTTTCTTTTTTAACTTTAATCCAAATTGAATATTTTGTGATACGGTATACCATGGAAACAATGCATGTTCTTGGAACACGACTCCTCGCTCTTCTGATGGCCCTTCCACAAACTTTCGATTTACAATTATTTCTCCTGAAGTAGGCCTCAAGTATCCAGCTAAGAGATTTAATAGGGTTGATTTCCCACATCCACTTTTTCCTAACACGCAGATAAATTCTTTTTCTTTTATTGTTATATTTAAATCTTTAAGTACATATTTTATCCCTTCTGGTTCTGTAGCACTTGGAAATGTTTTTGTTAAATGATTAATAAGTACGCCTGCCATACCGATTCCCTCCCTTACCTATTTTAAAAGACAAAAAAGAGCAATGTGAATTTCTCTTCACATTGCCCCTTTGCATTGCTAACTTGTTGGTGCTATTATAAGTGATGTTTTTATAAAAGTAATCATCACTGTTGCACAAACAATTAGGCATTACACTGTGCATATAGCACAATTACTGTATTCGTCTTTGTGGCGGTATTAGGTTTTCTCCATTTTCAGGTGTTG
>CAYJKD010000091.1:0-10432 GCA_964370595.1 uncultured Lachnospiraceae bacterium | reverse complement strand
CAATTGCTGGTAAATTTATTTCTACATCTGTTCCGTAATTTTCAGCTGAATAAATATGAATTCCATATTCATCACCAAAAAGGAGATGAATTCGATTGTTTACATTTGTAAGTGCGATTCCTCCATGATGATCTTTCTCATAGATATTTCTTTGATTACTATTATTTAATTTTTGATTCAGTTTAATTAGTGTTTTTTCATTCATACCAACACCGTCATCTGAAACACTAATCAATAAACGTTTACTCGTCGTAGTAAATGAAATTTTCAAAATGCTAGAACCTAATTTTAGTTCTGTTCCATGAATAATACTATTTTCTAAAATTGGTTGTAATGTAAGCTTAGGAATCCGATAATATTTGATCAAATCCCAATCACTTTCTTCATAGTCAATCTCTAGATTTATTCTATTTCCAAATCTATATTTTTGTATTTTAAAATAGGTTTCACAATTTTCCAACTCTTGTTCCACAGAAACTAAATTTTCTACATTCGAGATTGTATATCGAAAAAAATTAGCAAGTAGCTCTGTCATATCAGCAATGCTATCTACCCCCTCAATTAAGGCTTCACTTCGTATCCCTTCTAGTGTATTGTACAAAAAATGTGGATTAATTTGATTTTGAAGCGCTAAGTATTGAGCTTGTCTTTTATTTAATTCAAATATTTCAGGAGACGATAAAATCTCATGAATTTTACCTATCACTCGCTTCGACGAGCGGGTTAAATGAATATCGTTTTTATAAGTAGTATAATCATGCCCATCGAGTAATCGTTCCGTGTTTTTTTCAATTGCTTTAAATGGAATATATATTTGAAAATAAATAATACCCAAAAATATCAATGGAAAAATGATTGCGAATGCAATAGCAAAATACCTAGCTACTTCTAATTGTAAAATCCAAAATACTGCATTCATTAACAAAAATAACACTGCCAAAATCCATATTATTATGATTCTAAAAGAAATGAAATTTAATCGGTTCATAAATTAACCATACAACTTTCTATAGACAGTAGGTTTTACCCCGCAAGATTTTTGAAATATGGAACCAAAGTGCTTAACATCATTATAGCCGACTTCTTTACAAATATCTGAAATCGATAAATTTGTCTGTCGAAGTAAATCTTTCGCCTTTTGAATGCGTAGATTCATCAAATATTTAGCAAATCCTTCATCTGATTCTCTTTTGAAAAGCACGCTAAAATAGCTAGGATTTAACCCAGCAATTTCACTTACCTGCTCCAATGTAATCGGTTCTTGAAAATGATTTTGCATGTATTGTTTTGCAATTCGAATTGGACGTAACATCTCTATATCATTGTCATTGATTAATTTTGTAATCACTTTGGTTTGCAATGCAATAAATGCATCACAAATACATTTAGTCGATCCCATAAGATTCGTTCGTCGTTTAAAATCTTCAAGTAGAGCAATCTGATCTTTTACTTTTGATTGTGAGATAAAAATAGTAGCTGCTGCTCCAATAATATTGTAAAACTCAAATCCTCTCATATTATTCAATGATTGTAATGCATTATAAAATGTAAGCAACGCCTGTTTCGCTCCATCTTGGTCATAAATTTCTGTTGAGGTTTTAACATCTTTCGCATATTGCTCTAAAAGCACATCAACATTATGTTGTGTTTCTTTCTGATATTTGTCATAAAGATGCCCTGTACCATGAATAATACGTTCATCACTTATGATCAAACACTCTTTTAGGCTTTTTTCCATATCTCTACTATCTTTTATCGGTGAGTTCAAAGCAATTGAAAATTCAATTGTGTTCAGCATATGCTTTTGAATAATCAGTTGATTCAAAATATCTTTCATATTTCGATATACATCCAATTCATAATCTCTTTTATAATTTAGAACTCCGATAATTGAATAATTGCTAATATTTAAAATCACATCTTCGCAAAGTCGTTCTAGATTATTATTAATTATTTTATATACACGCTCATAAATAACATTTAATGTATGTGAATCTATTTTATCAATCTCATAATCAAATCTAATACAAAAAATTTGAATCAATTCTCCCTTTGGCGAAAGACCGTAGTTTTGAACAAGATTTCCCTTTTCAAAATCCAGATTATTATGATTCAATAAATCAATAATCAAATTATTTTTGATTATTTTCTTGCTAGTTTTTTCTGTTTTTGTTAGCAATTCCAAATTCATCTGTGCATTTCTACTATCGAGTATTTTTTCACAAATTTTTTCTAAAGATATCATAAGTTGATTTTTATTAATCGGTTTTAACAAATAATCATTTACACCATAACTGATTGCAGTTTGTGCATACGGAAAATTAGCATGTCCGCTTACAATCATCATTTCTAAGTTTGGCTTAATATCTTTTGCTGCTGAGATCAGTTCAAGTCCATCTAGACCAGGCATCCTAATATCCGTTATTAAAATATCCGGATTTCGTGTTTTTATAAGCTGTATTGCTTCAATACCATTCGAAGCAGTTCCTACTAATTCTAGTTGCAACTTCTCCCAATCGATAAGCGCATTAATAAGTTTTAAAACTCGCTCTTCGTCATCCGCAATAATAACTTTAAGCATCAATTCTCCCCCTACATTGTAATTATTGTTATACTAACATAAACGAATCAATAAATCAATCACACAAAAAAAGTGCCAATAATCAATTTATTGACACTTTAATGAATAACTCTTATCTTAACAAACAATTTTTATTTTAGTACAGAAACTCCTGTATCTGTTACGGCTCCACCAAGGGTTTCTCCGTTCAGTGCCTTCACTGCTGCCATAACGCCCTCGTATCCCATAACATCAGGATTTTGTGCCATTGTTGCTAATAAGAATCCATCTTCAATTAAATTCATAATTGTATCTGATTTATCAAATCCTACTCCTACGATCATATCACTTCCAGATGCTTTAATTGCATTTCCAGCTCCTGCAGTTGATCCTTCGTTTCCACCAAAGATTCCAACAACTCCTTGTGTAACATAGTTTTCTGCAATTGATTGAGATTTCGCTGCATCGCCTTCTCCGTATTGAGTTTCTAATAATTCAAATGCTGTACCTTCGAATGCTTCTCTAAATCCTTCTTCTCTTGAAACAGTTGATTGTGTTGCAGCATTTACATTTACAATACCGATTTTACCTTCTGTAATTCCTTTTTCAGCAAGTGCAGCAATCATTTCTTCTCCTGCTTGCTTTCCAGCTGCTTTATTATCTGTTGAAAATGTTGCCTCTGCCTCTACATTTGCTGGGGAGTCTACATAAACAACTTTTACTCCTGCATCAATTGCTTCTGATAATGCAGATGAAATTGCATCTGGTCCATTGGCTGCAACAATAATTGCTTGTGCTCCACCTGCTACTGCATTATTAACTGCTTCGATTTGTTGTGCATCATCTTTTGTATTTGGAGCTGAAAATGTAACCTCTACTCCAAGTTCTGTAGCTGCTTTTTGAGCGCCTTCGTTCAATGTTACCCAGTGCTGATCGATTGAATCCATGGTAATCAAAGAAATTTTATAAGCTTCATTCGCTGTAACAGATTCTGATGTATCATCACTTTCTGCTGCTTCTGTACTTTCTTCAACTGATGATGTTGCACCAATTACAGAAACTCCTGTATCAACAACTTTGCCACCTAAATCTTCTCCATCTAATGCAGCTACTGCAGCTTTAACACCTTCATATCCCATAACATCAGGATTTTGTGCCATTGTTGCTAATAAGAATCCATCTTCGATTAAATTCATAATTGTATCTGATTTATCAAATCCTACTCCTACAATTGTTTCGCTTCCAGATGCTTTAATTGCATTTCCAGCTCCTGCAGTTGATCCTTCGTTTCCACCAAAGATTCCAACAACTCCTTGTGTAACATAGTTTTCTGCAATTGATTGAGATTTCGCTGCATCGCCTTCTCCGTATTGAGTTTCTAATAATTCAAATGCTGTACCTTCGAATGCTTCTCTAAATCCTTCTTCTCTTGAAACAGTTGATTGTGTTGCAGCATTTACATTTACAATACCGATTTTACCTTCTGTAATTCCTTTTTCAGCAAGTGCAGCAATCATTTCTTCTCCTGCTTGCTTTCCAGCTGCTTTATTATCTGTTGAAAATGTTGCCTCTGCCTCTACATTTGCTGGGGAGTCTACATAAACAACTTTTACTCCTGCATCAATTGCTTCTGATAATGCAGATGAAATTGCATCTGGTCCATTGGCTGCAACAATAATTGCTTGTGCTCCACCTGCTACTGCATTATTAACTGCCTCGATTTGTTGTGCATCATCTTTTGTATTTGGAGCTGAAAATGTAACTTCAACGCCAAGTTCTGCTGCTGCTTTTTGAGCACCTTCATTTAGGGTTACCCAGTGTTGATCAATAGAGTCCATTGTAATCAATGCTATTTTTTTGTCTCCAGTTGCTTCACTACCTTGTGTTTCTACTGCTGCAGCAGTAGTTTCTTCATTCTTCGCTTGTGTTGTCGCTTCTTCTGTTGGCGCGGACGAGGTGCACCCTACTAAAGAAGCTGTAGCTAACGCTAAACTCATAATTGTTGCAAATAATTTCCTTTTCATAAATACTTCCTCCTTTTAATTGGCATATATGTTTTGTTACCTTTTGCCCTTTTTCTTAAATGTTCCATTTCTGATAATCACATCTAACAATACTGCGAATGATACAATAATTCCAATTACTACACGTTGAATTCCAACTTGAGCTCCAATCATGTTGAGTCCGTTTTCAAGTACTTGCCATACCAATGCACCTGCAAATGTACCTAATAGTATACCTGTTCCACCTAAAGGTGACACGCCGCCAATAACGCCAGCTGCAACTCCATACATTTCATACATATTTCCTGCTTCCATGTTTCCCATTCCTGCTTGTGCACATAGAATCAAACCAACTACCCATGCACAAAATGCAGATACAAGATACGCTTTTATTGTAGTTGAAAGCACATTAACTCCTGATAATTTTGCAGCTTCTACATTAGAACCAATTGCATAAATATGTCTTCCTGTACGCGTTTTTGATAGAATAAAATAAAATACTACAAATATTGCAAATGCGATTAGGAACGTATTAAACAATCCAAATGTTTTTCCATAATAGAAAAATTCTTGAAAACTATCCCCTGCTTCCTTTCCAATTCCAGAAGCAATTGCATCTGTATTTCTATTTTGATTAACGATATAAGCAATTCCTCTTCCCACAAACATGGTTCCTAGTGTTGCAATAAATGGTGGTAACTTGAATTTTCCAACTAAAGTACCATTAATAACACCAATAACCAAACAAAAAATAAGAGAGATAATCATTGCTACAAAAATGTTGACACCGCGTGTCATTAAGGTTGCAGTAATCATAGAGCTCATCGCTACTACTGAACCAATAGACAAGTCAATATTTCCTGTAATCAACACAAAACTCTGTGCAATTCCAACTAATAAATATTTGGATGCCGAACGTAATAAGTTCATGTTGTTTTGAGTGGTAAATACAGTTTCATTGATCAATCCAAATACTACATAAATAAGGATAAGTCCAACAAATGCTGTAAGAGCAGCTCCCATTCCTCTAATTTCTAAAAGTCTTCCCAACGGTTTCTTATTCATTTCATCACCTCTATCTATATTTTATTATCGAAGCTAGTTGCTAGTTTTAAAATTTCACTTTGTGTTGTCTCTCTTGCCATAACTTCCCCTTTTATCTTTCCATCACACATAACTAAAATACGATCTGCGATTCCCATTACTTCAGGCAATTCGGAAGATACAAATATTACAGCAATTCCTTGCTTTTTTAAATCAGACATCAGATTATAAATCTCAACTTTTGCTCCAACGTCAATTCCTCTTGTGGGTTCATCAAAGATTACCACTCTAGATTGTCTCGCTAACCATTTTCCAATTACAATTTTCTGTTGATTCCCACCTGATAGCGTTGCTGCATCCACCAATAAATTTGGTGTTTTTATCTTCAAATCATTTACAGCTTTATCGCATAGTGTTTTTTCTTTTTTATCACTAATCACAGAAAGTTTATTACATATCAAATCTAAATTTGGCAACGTTAAGTTATCTCGAATACTTAATTTTGTGCAAAGTCCATCTTTTTTCCTATCTTCTGGAGCTAAAACAACCCCTTGTCGAATTGCATCTTCTGGACAATTAATCATTATCTCTTTACCATCAAGAATAATCGAGCCACTTTCTTTCTTATCGATACCAAAAATTGCTCTTGTTGTTTCTGTTCTTCCAGCTCCCATCAAGCCAGCAAAACCAATAATTTCGCCTTCATAAACTTCAAAATTAATATCATTTACTAGAGAACCACAATTCAGGTTTTTTACCTCAAATACTTTTTTTCCTTTAGGAAGATCAATTCTTGGAAATTGTTCTTTGATTTCCCTTCCTACCATGTTTGTAATAATTTCATCCATAGTAGCATCATTAAAGTTCATAGATGTTATATATTCTCCATCACGCATAATTGTAACACGGTCTACAATATGAGCTAGTTCCTCTAATCTATGTGATATATACACAATACCGCATCCATTTGCTTTTAAACTTTTAATAATTCGAAATAATTCATCAATCTCTTTTGCCGTTAAAGCAGATGTCGGCTCATCCATAATTAAGATTTTTGCATCAATGGATAATGCTTTTGCAATTTCTACCATTTGTTGTTTCGATACTGGCAGATCTCCTACAATTTGCTTTGGGCTGATATCAATTTTCAAGTTTTCAAGTATCTTTTTTGCTTCCTCTTCCATTTCCGAATTTTTCAAAGAGAATAATCCTTTTTTCTCTCTACCTAGAAACATATTTTCTGCAACAGTTAGATGCCTGCACATATTTAATTCTTGATGAATAATTGCAATTCCTGCTTCTACTGCCTGCTTCGGACTCAAATCTGTATAATCTTGATTGAATATAGATACATCCCCACTATCTCTCTTATATACACCACTTAAAATTTTCATTAAAGTAGATTTGCCAGCTCCGTTTTCGCCTAGCAATGCCATAACTTCACCTGAGCGCAATTCAAAATCAACATGATTAAGAGCTAAAACCCCTGGAAAAGATTTTGTAATATCCTTCATAGAAACGATTACTTCATTCATAATTCACACCTCCCTTGGTTTTAGAATGATTACTTAGATACATTTTATCTATTTTACTAAATTATTTAAAGGGGGGTAAAGTTTAGATTTAAGGGGGATTTTTCTGTTTTCAACAAAAAAATCCCCCTTAACAAGATTATATACGTGCATTTTATCTATTCACAATTCACAATAGCTACCATCAAACTTGCAATATCGCCTATTTCTTCTGATAAAAGAGCTGGTTTTATCACACATATTTCTCTTGACTCTCTAAGAGCCTCAATTTTTATAACTTCTAATGCTTTTTCTCGAAGCAATACTTCTGCTCTCTGATAAATACTTCCAAGTACAATACAGTCTGGATTTAAAATATCAATCAAAACAGATAAACCCCTTCCAAGCTTTTCTGCGCAAATGTTAACAATTTCCATTGCAGTTTCATCATGTAGAAAGGCATGCTCAAATACAACTTTAGCCGTAATATTATTTAATTCCTCCATAGATTTGCAAAATTCTACCGCTTTTCCTTGTCTTAACTTTTCAGATATTATTATTTGTGCAAGATTTTTTATTCCACCTCCACTACAATAGCCTTCAAAGGAACCTTTCTTATTATAACCAATCGGCCCATCCTCTGTCAGTCTTATATGTCCGACTTCCCCTGCCATCCCAGAACTTCCTTCATAAAGATTTCCATTCAAAATCAATCCAGCGCCTAGCCCTGTACCAAAGGTAAGAAAAATCATATTGTTACTACCTTTTCCAGCTCCTACTTTCCACTCAGCAAGTGCACACGCATTTGCATCATTTTGCAAATATACTGGTAATCCCGTATGTTTATTAAGTAGTTCTACAATATTGATGCTATCCCACAACGGTAGGTTTGGTGGAGACATAATGATTCCTCGTTTACTATCAAGTGGTCCACCACAACTGATTCCAATGGCTTTAAATTCATCTTTATTAAACTCCTCAAAAAAATCATCTATTATTTCTTTATATCTATCAATAATATCGAAAGGATTACACGCATTTCCACTTTCAAATTTCCGCTTTCGAAATATTTTTCCATCTGAATTACCTACTACAGCAGCACATTTAGTTCCACCAATATCAATACCAATATATAGCATAAATCATTCCTCACATTCCATGTTTTCAAAGTTCATTACAATACAAGAAGTATAATTGCCTTTAAAACATCTGTCAATTGTCTTTCAATATCTAATTATTTCTCGTAAGCCTAGTAGTAATTATATCATTGACTCTTAATTATATAGTTACAATATTCCATATTATTTTTAATCAAAAACACCCAGAAACATCAAAATCTTTCTTGATATTTCTAGGTGGTTCACTTTGGTTGAAAGCCAATCAATTCTTTGTCAATCTACCAACTCTTTGTTTTCCATTATATGTAAATCACATTATAAGTAATCGTTTATATGGTTTCATTACCCCTATCTTCATTATCATTTTTCCTAGTTTTTGATAATAAAATTACTAGGAAACTCATAATAGCTGAGCCAGCAAATACTATACTATATCCATCGTACATTCCTCTAGGATTAGTAAAATCTTGGGTGGCGGTCAGTAGCGCAATAGTAATCACACTTAAAACAATTAAGAATATTGTAGATCGATTCTTATAATTCCTTCGTTTTTTATTACCTTTATTCGTTTCTTCATCTTTATAATCTTTTTTCTTTGATGCGAAAAGATACATAACTGCAAACAAGGTAGATAGGATTGTCATTACTAAATTAAACATACTCCATTTTACCACGGTTTCCCATGGAAATGCACTTAAAGGTACTCCATTTTCTAAAATTATATTTGTCTCAAAAAACTCACCTTCAAGTTCCATCACAATTGAATATTCTCCATCTGGCAATGCAGAGAGAAATTCTTCACTAAAGCTTATTCCTTCCTCACTTATCGTGAAATCTTGTGGTGTTAGCTCTACTCCACCAACTTCAATTACAGGATTTGATTCTAACTGCCCTGTTTCAATAGGTGGCGGAAGTTCTCCATCTACTAACTCAAAACTCACATTTGTTGATGGGACAAGATTCGGAATTGGTATTATCGCTTCTTCCTCAGAATCTTCATCTGATTCTAATCTTGTAGTTTCAACTGATGCTGATGCGAAAAGTTATGTCGATTCTGGTATTGACTCTGCTAGCGTTGGACCTTCTGTTGTTTCTGGTATTGACTCTTCTAGCACTGGAGCTTCTGTTGTTTCTGGTATTGACTCTTCTAGCGCTGGAGCTTCTGTTGTTTCTGATACTGACTCTGCTAGCGTTGGAGCTTCTGTTGTTTCTGGTATTGACTCTGCTGGCGTTGGAGCTTCTGTTGTTTCTGGTATCGATACAGGTGGTTCCGGAGTCGTATCCGCCCCTGGATTTGATGTGTCTGGACTTGATGTATCTGGGGTTGATGTGTCTGGAGTCGTTATAATCAGCTCTTTAAATATGTATGTATATTCAATAAATCTAATTCCATCATCATTTATTTCTGTTACATCTCCATAACGAATTTCTTTTTCTAAATCTAAATCCCATACTCCATATTCAAACCCAGGATTTGCCTTCATTCCTACTGGAGCATCCTCTATTTTTGCTATAGCATTGTCCTCATTTGACCATTCATTATCTTCATTGAAAAAAGTAATAATTTTCTGTATCGTTTCATCTGTTTCGTTTATCCATGTACCATTTTCAATGTTAAAGTTAATGATGACTTGGTAACGGTCTGGAATACGATCAGCAACATCGATTATATCATTTCCATTTTGAGAACTTCCGTTACCCAATACATCTTTTTCAAATAATGCAGATAATGTATAACTATTTTGCTCTTCATTGTTCCTTACTAGGTCCCAACCAATAAATACATGACCTTCTTTTGATGGATTTTCAATCATTCCTCTTTCGCTATCTGTCACATAATCTAATGTCAGGTTTTTAAAGTCAGTCTCTAAGGTTCCTAATAACATTTGTTTTGAAGTACTTTCATTCCATTGGAAAACAACTTCACTTTCGTATTCAACTGTTGTTTTTTCTTTAACCAACCTATTTTGCGCTTCATCAAGGATATAATATTCAAATGTTGGCTTTTTGATATAGGTATATACATATGATTTATATGGTAAAAGCAGTGAAATAGCACCATCACTATCCTTTATAAATTCACTTGGAATTGAGATTTCTTCATTTATATTGTCATTGTTTTCATACCATGCACCCGTATGCTGTGAATAGTCAGAATGTGCTGTCATCTCTTTCGGAACATTTTCCAAACTTGCA
>CAYJKD010000090.1:8507-10455 GCA_964370595.1 uncultured Lachnospiraceae bacterium | reverse complement strand
ATTCTGGTTTATGTATATAAGCTAAATAACCAGCAGATATAGCTGCTAAGGGAATGGTGTAAACATGAAATCCATATTAAATAATGCAGTTTCAATTTTCGTAGTTACGATAGTGTTACTACTAATCATACCGCTATCGCCCTTTTTTCTAGATGTATTGATTATTTTAAATATATCGGTTTCACTTATTATTTTATTGATAACGATGAATATTACAGAACCTTTGGAATTTTCGATTTTTCCATCACTCTTATTGATTACAACATTACTAAGATTAGGAATTAATATTTCATCTACAAGAAGTATCTTATCAAGAGGCGGCGAAGCAGGAGAAGTAATTGCAGCGTTTGGTAGCTTTGTATTACAAGGCAATGTAATTATCGGTGTGATTATCTTTATCATTATTGTTTTAATTCAATTTATCGTTATTACCAAAGGTGCAGAGCGTGTTGCCGAAGTAGCAGCAAGATTTAACTTAGATGCTATGCCTGGAAAACAGATGGCAATCGATGCAGACTTAAGCTCTGGTTTAATTACAGAACAAGATGCAAAAATCAGAAGAAATAAAATCCAGCGAGAAGCTGACTTTTACGGAGCCATGGATGGTGCTACTAAAATCGTAAAAGGGGACGCAATCATGTCCATCATCATTACTGCAATTAACTTTATTGCAGGTGCCATAATCGGTTTGGTGCAGATGGATATTGGTTTTACAGAAGTATTATCCATCTATTCCATCGCAACAATTGGTGACGGATTGGTATCACAGATTCCAGCATTACTTATATCAACAGCAACTGGTATGATTGTAACAAGAGCTGTATCAGAAGGAAGTTTAAATACAGATGTCTCAAAACAATTTACAACACAGCCAAAAGCACTGATTGGTGCAGGATTAATCTTACTTGTATTAACTGCAATTCCTGGAATGCCTCGTTTGCAATTATTAGTACTTGCAGCCGTATTTATCGGTGGTGGATATTTGATTACAAGGCAGATGAGAGCGGTAGCAATACAAGCAATTCATGGACAGGATGTTCAAGAACAGGTGGAAGCACCTCCAAGTGAGGGAGAATATTTTCGAGATATCAATAATATTTATTCCCTTCTTAACATAGACCCTGTGGAAATGGAATTTGGATATAGTTTAATTCCACTAGTAGATGAAAGTAATGGAGGAAAATTAATCAATCGAATTGTAATTTTCCGAAGGCAGTATGCACAAGAAATGGGATTTGTAATACCGTCAATCCAGCTTCGTGACAGTTCAGCACTTGCAACCAATCAATATGTGATTAAGGTTAAAGGGGAAGAGGTAGCAAAAGGCGAAGTTTTAGTTGATTACTATCTAGCATTAGTTCCATCTTCGCCAGTTGGTGAAATTGAAGGGATTGATACCATTGAACCAGCATATGGAATTCCAAGTAAATGGATTTCGCCTGATAAAAAAGAACTCGCTGAAGTATATGGATATACAGTAATCGATCCATTGTCAGTAATGCTAACCCATATGACAGAAACCATTCGGAAACATGCTTTTGAACTACTAAATCGGAATGAAGTCAATAAATTACTTGAGACCACAAAAGAACGAGCAGAAGGGTTAGTAAATGAGGTGGTACCAGGTATTATCTCCTTTGGGGATTTGCAAAAAGTATTAAGTAACCTCTTAAAAGAAGGAGTATCCATCAAAGACATGGAGTCTATTCTAGAATCCATTGGCGAATCTGTACAAAGTGGAAAAGATATTGATGGAGTGGTAGAGGATATTCGAATTAAGCTAAAACGAACAATTACTAGAAAGTTCTGTGAAAGTGGGCAGTTAAAGGTTCTTGTATTAGATGCAGAACTAGAGAAATCGATTCTCTCTAGTTTAAGTAAAAATAATCAAGGCGTATACTTAGCATTAAACCCAGGAACGATGCAAAAGATTATTAGTCAAATAGGC
>CAYJKD010000090.1:0-8497 GCA_964370595.1 uncultured Lachnospiraceae bacterium | reverse complement strand
AAATTAAAAAGTTTAATGATTTGGGACATCCACCCGTTATACTGACCAGCCAAATGTTACGTGTTTATCTGTACCGTTTACTAGAACAATTCTATCCCAATATCTATGTACTATCTTTTAGTGAGATAGCTAACAATGTTCAAATTCAAGCAATTGGCAATATCACTGCTTAATGTGAATGCAGTAAGGAGTAGGACATGAGTGATACAGAACTATTTTTAGAAAAAAGCAATGAAGAATTATTACTGGAATATAAAGAAACGAAAGATCTTGAGATTAAGCAGATCTTAACATTACGATATGTACCTATGATAAAAAGTATTGCATTTAAGATGAGAGATATCTATTCAAATTTCACACAATTAGATGATGTTGTAAATGAATGTGTAATTACAATCATGTCATCAATCGATAAATTTGATTTGGATAAAAATGTGAAGTTTGAAACTTATGTATCAAAGCGAATACGAGGACAGATTATAGATTTAGCAAGAAAAAATGATTGGATTTCCAGACAGGCAAGGCAACGTGTAAAGAAGATTGAACAAGTAACCAATGAGTTGTATAATAGATTAGGAAGAGAACCAAAAGAAGAGGAAATTGCCAGTGAACTTGGACTTACTTATGATCAATATTTAGTTGAATTAAAAAAAGTGAATTTGTATCAAATTATTTCACTGGATGTGGTTATGGATGAAAGTAATGAAAAATCTTATTTTGGGGAAATGCCATCAGATGATGTAAGAGCACGACCAGAAGAAACATTCCTTGAGGGGGAAAAGAAAGAATATTTAAAAACTGGACTTGCTCAGTTAAGAGAAAATGAGCAGCTTGTAGTTTCACTCTACTATAAAGAAGAGATGAACTTAAAAGCAATCGGTGAAATATTAAATGTTAGTGAAGCGCGTGTCTGCCAGATCCATAGCAACGCGATTAAAAAACTTAGGAAACATATGGAAAGATTTTAATTGAGAGAGGAGAGCTACTATGTTCCACGGATTCTATAATCTAGCTTCAGGTATGATTACACAAAATCGAAATTTATCCGTTATTAGTAATAACTTAGTCAATGTTAACACACCAGGTTATAAGTTTGAAACCATGACATCAACCACATTTCAAGAAGAAATGATGGCAGTTAATGAGGAATTAGGGCGTGGAGATCAAGCAGAGATCGGCCCAGTCAACATGGTTGTTGCACCAGAACAGACAATCACAAATTTTGCACAAGGAGCACCAAATCAAACAGGAAACCCCATGGACTTTTTTATTAATGGAGATGGATTTTTTCAAATTGAAACTACAACAGGAAACGTATATACAAGAAATGGATCCTTTGGAGTAGATGAACAAAGCTATCTTATCCTACCAGGGGTTGGTCGTGTTCAAGGTCAATCTGGACCGATTTTCCTAGAATCAGATGAAGTGCAATATGACTCTGCTGGTGGAATCTATGACGCCGAAGGCGAGCTGATTGATTATATTCAAATCGTTGATTTTCCGAACTATGAAACATTGACAAGAAGTGAAAATGGAATATTTACAACACAAGAGCAACCTTTAATTCTAGAAGCGACCAATGTGGTTTCAGGAATGCTAGAGAGTTCGAACGTAGATATGAGAAAACAGATGGAAAATATGATTATTACCCAGAGGTCCTTTGAAAGTTCTTCTCAAGTTTTAAAAATGTATGACCAAATGATGTCATTAGCAGCAAATCAAATAGCAAAAATATAAGGAGTATTCTATGCATTCATCATTTTATATAGCAGGTTCTGGTATGGCAGCACAGCAAAATCGATTAGATACCATAGCAAACAATATTGCAAACACAAATACGACTGCATTTAAATCGAAGCGTTCTGTATTTGGAGATTTGATGTATACGAATTATCAAGCACTTGATGGAGAAAAACTGCAAGAAGGAAAAGGGGTAGCCCTTATGAGGAATAAATCTTCTTTTAATACAGCAGGGGTTTTTCAAACTACAGGGCAATCCTTGGATTTTGCAATCCAGGGAAATGGCTATTTTGCAGTATCTGATTTGGAAGGCGAAAATATTCAGTATACACGTGATGGTCGTTTTATGATTAGCAATATTGATGATGCGATGTATCTTACAAACTCATCTGGACAGTTAGTACTTAATGCAGATGAAGAATTTATCGAAATGGATGAATTAACAATCAATGCAACAGAGGAAGAGTTAAATATTGGAGTGTTTAAAATTCCTATTGAAGATGGACTAATCGAAATGGGATTTAATAATTATGGAATCACAGAAAGAAACGGATTACCAGAAGCACTAGAAGAAGCGAGATTGCTTCGAGGGGGACTAGAGGCTTCAAATGTAGATATTGCAACGGAGTTTTCGCAGATGATTGAGGCACAAAGAGCTTATCAAATGGCTGCTAGAATGGTTACAACATCAGATGAAGTAGAGCAACAGATTAATAACCTACGTCGATAATATAAGGAGAGTATGAGAAGTGGGAATTAAAAATTATGACGAAATAACAGAACTTGAAAAAGATGTGATGAAAGAAATTGGTAGTATTGGTATTGGAAATGCTGCAACATCATTATCAACATTTTTGGGAACACAGGTAAGAATGACAGTCCCATCAGTTCAAATTCTGGACTATGATGACGCAATTGCCTTAGTGGGAGATCCAGAAGATATTGTTACAGCTACTTTGGTATCTTTAAGTGGTGATAAGTGTGGAGTTATGTTGTTTCTACAAAAGCTTGAATTTGTTCAAACAATTCTCTCAGTTACATGTGGAAGTCAAATTAATAAATTCGAAGATTTAAGTGAAATGGATAAATCAGCACTAGTAGAGATTGGAAATATTATGATATCTTCCTATGCTATGGCAGTAACACAATTAACAGGAGAATCAATTGAGCTTTCCGTTCCTTCCATTGCAGTGGATATGCTTGGAGCGATTATGAGTGTACCAATGGCAGTTTTAGGATATCAAGCAAATAAAATTATGGTAATCAAGGGTCAATTAAATAGTGAAGGGATTGATGTTCCAAGTGAATTCCTGATGTTACCAGATGTTGCAACCTTAAACCTTATTGTAGAAAAATTAGGGATAACACATGAGTAATCAAATTGTTGTTGGAATTGCCGATATGAAAATGGCAACGAACCAAGAAATATTGATAACCTATGCATTGGGTTCCTGCGTAGGAATTGCTCTATATGACTCTGTTACTCGTATTGGAGCATTAATTCATATTATGTTACCATCGGTTATGGAAACCGATGTGAAAAATACATTTAAATATGCCGATAGTGCAGTAATAGCAACAATCATTCGCTTAAACGGAAGAGGTGTTCCTACATCACGATTAACAGCTAAGATTGCTGGAGGAGCTAAAATGTTTGCTGTTGATAATGGAATGATTGGAAGCATTGGAAGCCGCAATGTGGATGCAGTAAAAACCGTATTGCGCAAATATGGAATCCCAATTCATGCAGAAGACACAGGACTGTCTTTGGCACGAACGATGTCTTTGGATGCGAAAACAGGACAAGTTTCAATTAAGGCATATGGAAGAGATATCAAAATGTTATAGCATGAGAGAAGCAGATCGATTGAAACAGTTAAAGAAAGTACATGGAGGTTGAACCACTATGCAAGAAATGAAAAAGAATGAGATATTATTAGAATCAGGAACCAATGAAATCGAAATCATGAAGTTTATTGTGGAAGGCCAGCTGTACGGCATCAATGTGGCTAAAGTAAGAGAAATCATGGTGTCTGATAAGGTAAAACCGATGCCACATGTACATCAGGCAGTAGAAGGAATCTTTAATCAAAGAGGAAATGTCCTTACAGTAATTGACCTACCTTACTATCTTTCTGGCAATCATACAGAGAAAAATCCTAGGGATTTATTTATTATTACTGGATTTAATAAAATAGCAATTGCTTTTCGGGTACACTCTGTAGTTGGAATTAGTAGAATCTCATGGGAAGCGATTCGAAAGCCAGATAAGACATTGACAGGTGGCGAAGATGGAGTTGCTACTGGAATAGCACAGTGTGATGATGAACTAGTTACCATTCTTGATTTTGAAAAAATCATAACAGAAATTGCACCTGATACAGGGATTCAAATTTCAGAAATTGATACATTGGGAGAACGAAAAGAGAACTTGGCTCCTTTGATGATTGTAGAAGATTCATTACTACTTAAAAGTTTAATTGAAAATGCATTAAAAAAGGCAGGATATGTGAATGTTAATGCGTTTAATAACGGTGAAGAGGCATGGGATTTCTTAAGTGAATGTAAAAATAATGGATCGGTTCATAAAAATGTAAAATTGATTATTACAGATATTGAGATGCCCAAAATGGATGGGCATCGATTAACGAAACTAGTTAAGGAAGATGCAGCTCTAAAACATCTACCAATTATTATTTTTTCATCCCTAATTGATGAAGAAATGCGAATTAAAGGAAAAAATTTGGGTGCTAATGAACAGCTATCAAAACCTGAAATCGGACATTTAGTGAACGTAATAGATAACTTATTAGGGGGGAATGAGTAAAAATGGATAATTTTGTTGTTAGACAAGCGATTAAAAGCAATGATGATACAATAATTGGTTATGAGATTTTATTTCAAAAAGATAGTAGTGATTTATATAATTCTTCTGAAGATGCCAAAGCAGCAAATGCGATATCGGATTTTCTATTAGAAAATAATGACCGCTTGGAAAGCGACATGAAAGTATTTATGACATTTACCCCAAGTTTATTATTTCGCAATACTCCTAAATTATTTCGCCCAGAGATGCTAGTAATTCAATTGGAAGATAATATTTTAATTCATCCACTAGCTACGGTAATGATTCAAAAATTCTTAAAAGCAGGGTATCAGTTTGCAATTATTGATTTTCAATTTTCTCCAAGATATTTTAGCATGGTAGAATACATTGATTATATCAAAATTGATATTAATGGAAAAGATTCTCAAGAAGAAATTGATAATCTATTGGATCTTGCACGTATGACGAAAGGATTTCACAAGAAGCTGATTGTAACTGGAGTTGATTCTAAGGAAAGCCATGATCTTGCAAAACAGATGGAAGCAGATTTTGTGCAAGGAACCTATATCGCTGAAAATACAGTGAATAAAAGTAGTAAAGCAGGCTACTTAGAAGGAAACTTTTTCCAACTTCTTATTGCAATTACACAAGAAGAACCAGATTTAGATGAAATTGAACAAATCATTAGCTATGATGCTTCTTTAACCTATTCCTTGCTTAAAATGGTTAATACGAGATATTTTGCTAATAGAAAACAAATTAGTTCCATCCAGCATGCCATTGTAACCTTAGGCATTACACAGTTAAAACAATGGGTATATTTGTTGAGTAGGTGGAACGATCAAGATGATACCAATGAAGAGGTATTGAAGCTATCATTTATGAGAGCAAACTTTGCTTCAAAACTTTCTAAGCGAATTCCTAAATTTGGCTTTAGTGCCAATGATGCATATATGCTAGGAATGTTTTCAACATTAGACCGAATTGTGCATGCTCCAATGGAACAGATTCTTGAGCAATTACCAATTGTAGAGGAATTAAAGGAAGCAATTTTGCATCAAACGGGTCCTAGTGGAATGCTTCTTCAGCTAATCTATAATTATGAGAAAGCGGACTGGAGAAGTATTGACAATATTGCAAAAGAATTGGGTATTGATAAGAATGCATTTAACCATACATACTTTGATTGTATTGATGAGGTAAATATGATTTGGAGAGAAATTGCCGATAATATTGAAGAGGAAAATACTGAGGAAAAATGAAAAAAGGTAGGTGAAACAGATGTGTAAA
The DNA here is from genome assembly GCA_964370595.1 of uncultured Lachnospiraceae bacterium. Lineage (GTDB taxonomy): Bacteria > Bacillota > Clostridia > Lachnospirales > Lachnospiraceae > Brotaphodocola. The sequence continues at coordinate 2,640 of CAYJKD010000090.1, read as the reverse complement.
GTCACTGTTTCATCTACCTTTTTATTAGTGTCTTGGATCATTAATGACCTTTAGACAAGATTTTGTAAGCTCAGAAAGAATTTCTCCTTGGTATCGATTGCCAAACGTATCGATTAGAGGAGTCAAATCTTCTTTTGCTACTACCATGTATTTGGATGGTAAATTAGAAAGGGTAAGGGCTTTAATATCTTGCTCACAGCGTGAGCATTTACAGGTATTGAAATTCGTCATAAATTCGTCAATTTTTTGGTTTACTAAATATTCCAATACATTGATGTAAACATAGACGGGCTCATTTTCAGTGGAAGCGAGGTTTTTATCTTTATCACTACTAGGTTCGCCGATTTCTTTGGATAAAGATTCCTTAATTGCATCAGACAATTGAATGGATGATTCAGAAGCTCCATCACTAACTTGAACATTAGATGAAGTTGAGCTTGTAGATGGTGTATCTTTTTCTTCTGCATTTACTACTTCTTCTACAGATTCTTCATTGGTACCAGATGATAATAAATTTAACACATGTGCGGTTTTATTGGTTTTTCTAGCCACGATGTTTATCCTCCATTAATTTAGTAAAATACATAGTTCATCGACTAAGCTTTGATAGTCTTTTGCTGAGTTGGAACGAGGTGCATAGTCTAAAATACTTTCTCCATGAGCAGGTGCTTCAGCAACAGCAACCCCTGGACGGATTTTGGATAGGAAGACACGACTTCCTAATTGTTTTGCAATCTGTTCTGCCATCTCAGAAACTTCTTGTGCAAGTAGAGTACGACCATTAAACTTCGTGAGTAAAATTCCTAATACTTGTAAGTCTGGATTGGTTGCACTACGCACCGTTTCTATGGTTTCTTTAATTTGTGAAACACCAACAAGGCTTAAAATCTCAGGAGCCATAGGGATAATTAAGTAGTTTGATGCAGAGTAGGCATTGACGGTTAAAATATTAAGTGATGGTGGTGTATCAATAACAATATAATCATAATCATTCATTACAGATTCTAAGGCTTTTTTAAGTAGTAACTCTCTTCCAGCCTCTTTATACTCAAGTTCTAAGGAGCTAAGCATAATATCAGAACCGACTAAATCACAGATTTCTGTGGATTGAATGGCATTTTTTAGAGATGTTTCTCCTTTTAATACGTGATAGATATTATCACACTGCTCTGCATTCATTCCAAGGCTAAAGCCTAAATTTCCCTGTGGGTCTAAGTCAATACCGAGAATTTTTTTGTTTTTGGCAGCTAGTCCTGAGATGATAGCAGAAGATGAAGTGGTTTTTCCAACCCCACCTTTTTGATTAGTTAATGCAATAATAGTAGCCAAAACGTTTTCCTCCAGTCTCGTAAAAATTTATTCAATACTATTAAGTAAAGTATACTATATGTCGATAAATATGTATAGTAGTTTGTAACAATTAGGTGATTATTAGAGAGGTGGATAACTATGACAAGTGTATCTTCTACAAGTGCATTAAGCGCATATGGAATTAGCATAAAAGGTGTAACAGGATTAGCGTCAGGGATGGATACAGAATCTTTGATTGAAGGGATGACAATTGGAACGAGAAATAAGATTGCGTTGCTACAACAAAACCAATCCGCATTAGAGTGGAAAACAGATGCATATCGCTCGATTAGTGATATGTTGATTGAATTTAGTAATAAGTATGTAGATATTTCAAGTAGTACGAGTTTACTGAGAAGCTCAACATTTGAGAAGGCGATGGCAAAAGTTACGGGAGCAATGGCAGATGCAGTAACAATAACTGGTGGGAATACAGATGTTCCACAGATGGAGATTTTAAGTATTGATCAGCTTGCTAAAAATGCAAGTGCAACAAGCGCATCAAGTGTTACAAAAAGTGAATTATATACTGGAGAAATCGCTTTTGGAGAAGATGTAATTACGGATCAGTTAGATGGCGGTAGTATTAAGTTATCTTATAATAATCAATCCTATACGATTAATCTGGTAGATGGAGAGAAGATTACGACAGCGGATGGTAGCGAAATCACAGCAGATTATTCTACATTAGAAAGTGCCAAAGAAGCAATTAATGCAAAATTAGCTACAATTGATATTGGAGATGATAAAAAGCTAAGTGATGTGGTATCTTTAAATACAGATGGCGGAACATTTACTTTAGTTGCAGCAGAAGGTGTTGGAGAAGGAGATTTAAAACTAGAAGGTGGGAATAGTGAGGCATTAAAATTTCTTGGACTAGCAGATGAGGACGGGAAATTGTTAGGTGCCGAGGGGAAGGAAGGATATATTACCCAAGCGGGATATACAGGGACAAAAACCTTAACCGACGCTGATTTAAAAAAGACGACATCGTTTGCAGATTATTATGCAGAGAAAGATTTAAGTTTTACCTATAATGGAACCACAAAAACTATAAAAATGCCAAGTGCAGATGAAATTGGAAGTTGGACAGCCTTTGCTAGTTCTAATCCAGAAGAAGACAATACAATGCAAAGCTACCTACAAGGCGAACTAGATAAGGCTTTTGGTAATGGTAGAATTGTAGTAGGAGCTAGTATTACAAGTAAAACATTATCTTTTAAGACGGCAGATTCTTCTTCTACACTTAAGATAACTTCTGGTGGAGAAGGAATGATTGGGGAAGATGGT
>CAYJKD010000089.1:0-10541 GCA_964370595.1 uncultured Lachnospiraceae bacterium | reverse complement strand
AAAAAACACATTACATAATTTTCAAAAAAAAGGCATTTTAGCAAAATGCACAAAATATATGTTCGCCCACATAGTTATCCACATTATCCACATTTTTCTGTCCACAACAACACCCCTTATTTTTCCAAATAAAGTGAGTTATGCACCGACTTATCCACATTATCCACATTTTTATACAGAAATCAATCTTATTTTTCCAACTTCAATAATTCTATTTTTTTTGTACACATGTCATAATCTTACAAAGTACGGCAAAAAATACACGGAAAAGTATTGACATCAAATGTACTTTTAACAATTCTGTCTTCTTTAAATTTATTACACATTTTAATGATATTTTGTTGTTTTTTCATTCTTTTTTCATTGAATTTTCACAATTATTATGGTATACTAACACTATCTCAAAAAAAAGGAGCTGATTAATATGCAATACACAATTACTGGTAGAAATATTGAGATAACAGACGGACTTCGAGGTGCTGTTACAGACAAGCTTGGAAAACTCGAGCGCTATTTTAATCCTGATACGGAAGCCATCGTTACCTTAAGCGTTCAAAAAGACAAACAAAAAATCGAGGTAACTATTCCTGTTAAAGGAAGCATTATCCGAGCAGAAGAATCTAGTTCAGATATGTATGTATCCATCGACCTCGTACAAGAAATTATCGAGCGACAAATCAAGAAGTATAAACGTAAAATTGTTGATAAGAAGCATTCTAGTCAGGTATTTACAGATTTATTCATCAATGAAGAATTTGAATCAGATGATGAAATTAAACTCGTAAAATCAAAGCGTTTTGGGATTAAACCAATGGATCCAGAAGAAGCATGTATCCAAATGGAATTGTTAGGACATAATTTTTATGTATTTTTAAATGCATTTACAGAAGAGGTAAATGTTGTTTACAAAAGAAAAGGTAATACCTATGGTTTAATTGAACCTGAATTTTAAAAAACAAAACACCCAGAAATATCAAACTGGAACCATTGTTCCTCGATATTTTCTGGGTGTTTCATTTATATTTCGAATCAGTCAATTTACTATATAGTAACAGATAATCCTATATTATCTTCTTTAAAAATGCTCCTCTTTTTGTCTCTGATCCCAATGTCAAGATAAATGAAAAGAAAATCAAGAGTCCTACTATCATTACTGTAATGTTTTTATTATTCAATGGAACAGGATTCCACTTCACTGTCCATGCAAACAGATAAAAAACATAAAAATGTCCCAAGTAAATCCATTGGCTCATCTGGCGCAATCTTGAAAACCAAACATTTTCTTTTCTTTGTATCTGAATCAATGCCATTACCATAAAAAACACGGTTGGAATTGCTGTAAATACCATATTCGTATTGTGAGCGGTACTTACTTCATAATACATAAGCCCTAAACTTCCCAAAGCACATACACAAGAAACCAAAAAATTAATCCGAAACTTCACTTTCGCAAACCAGAGCCCTATCGCTAAAAATAAGGTTCCGTAATAAAGTCCATTACGCATAGTAAGAAAATACTTATTATGGCCAATTAAAATTTCATACAAGCGATGTGGTAACATTTCATTATAATACCAGTTATCGCATACACAACCAATTGTAAATAAAATGAAACCTAGGATCAAAATACTCCAAATTGGCATTTTTCTTGTATATAAAAACCATACAAACCAAGCAGCAAATGCAAGTGCAGGAAGATACCATAGTTGGACAATGCTACTTGAAAAGAAAAAACTGTGGATATACGTAGTTACACCCTCATAGATCCCTGTCTGAGAGTGGTACCAATTATAAAAATCAATGGGTAAATAAATTACAGACCAAATGAAATACATCATAAGGATTCGCTTGCAATATTTAAAAATTTTATGTGTTGAATTCACATTTACATCAATTTTTTGGAACAGAAAGAAGCCTGATACAATAAAAAATGTTGGTACTGCAAGATTCGATAACCAGCTTCCAATCAAAAGAGGTCCTCTGCTTCCTTCTGTAAAAAATATTTGAATAATGTGACGCATCGCAACTAGTATGGATAGAATAAACTTTGCAAGATCCAATCCACAGTATTGTTGTTTCGTCATCTGTCAAATGCTCCTTATTTCAGTTTTCTATTAACGCAAAAATGTTACTGCTTTACAAGGTGTTCTATAATTATATGGAGAAATCGTAACCCCTGTTCTTGGATTGCTTGCATGAATTACATTTCCATTTCCAATATACATAGTAACATGATTGATATATCCGCCGCTTTCGTAGAAATATAAATCTCCTGGCTCAACGTCTTGAAATGAAATTTCTCTTCCATTCACAGCTTGATCCCTTGAGGTTCTTCCTGTTTCAATCCCAAACTGTTTGTATATATATTGTACAAATGCAGAACAGTCAATTCCTTCTGTTACACTCGTTCCACCATATACATAAGGTGCTCCCAAAAATTGCATCGAGTAAGCAACTATCGCATTCCTTGTAGCTGATGTAATCTCAGTGGATTGATTCGGCGCATTAATTGAGGTCATATAAGGTGATGTATTTCCATAATTCCCACTACTTGGAGGTGCGCTATAAGTTGGTGTATTCTCAGAAGAAAAAGGATTTTTAGCAACAATCACTTCTTCTAATTGTGCCATAGCAAGAGTTGCTTCAAATTTTCTCTGTGCTTCATCATCTAGTAATTGCCGTTCTTCTTCCATTGACAATGCTTGATCAAACTCTACTGTTTTCACACAAAATTCTTTTGCCAAGTATCCTTCTAAGTCATCATCGATTGTAATCTTATAAAAATCGCCCTCTTCTCCAACCGTAATATACTTTGCTCCTTGTGTTAAAAGTGTCAGGGTCTCACTTTCTAAATTGGGTTCTTCTCGCAAACGTAAACTATCTGTATTAATTGTAATATAAGATTTTCCTACCAGTTCTACTAACTGCTCTGCTTCCTCTCCAGTAGCAAAAAAAGATGATTTGATATAACCGTGAACGGTTCCTGATTGAATCTCGTACCAATCCCCATCTTCACCTTCAACAGTCGCTAGTATCTTTGCTGCACTGTTATTGTATATCTTACCCATAATTGCACTCTGTGTATTTGGTTCTTGCCTGATATTCACATAATCTGTTACTTGTGTAATTGCAACATTTTCAAATTCATCTTCACTTGCAACCACCATCTGCTCACCTAACGGAGATTTAATTACTGTCGCCTGCACCATTACAGGCGTACTAACTGTAATGCACAAACAACTTACAATCAATGTTTTAAAAAAACAATTCATCTATTTTGTACTCCTAACGCTTCTTATATTATTCTTCTAAATCTTTCTAGGCTATTCTAATAGGTAGCGCTCTACACTCGTTATTGCATTTGCTCCATCCGAAACTGCAGTTACAATTTGTCGCAACTGTTTTGTTCTAACATCTCCAACTGCAAAGATACCTTTTTCATCAGTTTCTCCTGTTTCACCAGCACAAATATATCCATTATCCATTGAAACAACACCTTTAAATGCATCACTATTAGGAATAATTCCAACTGCAATAAACACACCTGCCACAGCAAGATCAAATGCTTCTCCAGTTTTCACATTTTTACCTTTTAAACATTCTACTTTCTCATTACCTTCAATGGATTCTACCACGCTATCCCAAATAACAGTAACGTTTTCTAATGCAAATAATTTTTCTTGAAGTGATTTAGCTCCTCTTAACTCTCCCCTTCTGTGGATCAAGTATACATGCTCACACATTCTTCCTAGGAAAATGGCATCTTCAATAGCAACATCTCCGCCACCAATTACTGCTGTAACTTTTTTTCTGAAAAAGGCGCCATCACAAGTTGCGCAATACCCTACACCCATCCCAGTAAATTCTTTCTCGCCTGGAACTCCTAGTTTTCTATGAGTTGCACCTGTCGCAATAATAACTGATTTCGTAAGGTAATTCTCTTTTTTTCCAACAACTAATTTCCATTTTTCTTCTGGATTTACATCTTCCGCCTGTGCACGAATTTCTAATACTTCATCTGTTACAAAAGTAGCCTCCAATCCATCTGCATGTTCACGGAACTTCGTCCCTAATTCAAATCCACCAATCCCTGGCAACCCTGGATAATTATCTACTTCATATGTGGTAAGCACCTGACCTCCACTCATCATCTCTTTTTCTATTACTACTGCTTCTAAGCGCGCTCTCTGTGCATAAATTGCTGCTGCTAATCCAGCTGGGCCCGAACCGATAATTACTACATCATACTGTTTCATAGGTTATTAGCTTCCTTTCTTTACTTGGAAATTATTATAATACTTATGATTCTGAACTTTAGTATATCACATGTCCCCATAGGGATTCAATGCTTATTCCTTACAGTTTAAGGTCGTTTCCTAAAATTTTTATAACTGATTCTTTGTAAATTCCAAACTCAATATCATTTCTTTGAAATCGTCATTATCCTATATCTCTCAAACACAGAAGAGGCATATATCCATTATTACATAATGTAATATTTTCTGTTTTTTTACCAATGTGAGTTTTATATAGAAACGATTGTCTTTTTTGTATAAAATTTCGCCTTCCATCTACCAAATTTTATAGAAATATGCTATAATATTTTTACAAAAGAAAGGATGTGATTCTATGGCAAAAAAAATTGTTTTAGTAACAGGGGCATCTCGAGGAATCGGAAAAGCTATCGCAATTAAATTTGCGAAGAAAGGGTATCATGTCGTAATCAATTGTACCCAGAGAGAACAAGAACTTTTACAAACAAAAAAAGAAATTGAATCTTATCAAACTTCTTGCCTCGCCTTTGTAGGAGACGTTGGTCAATTTGAAGTCTGTGAAGAATTATTTCTACAAATCAAGAAACAATACGGAACGTTAGATGTATTAGTCAATAATGCAGGTATTGCTTATATTGGTCTTCTCCAAACAATGGAAACCGATGATTGGGACCGTATGTTACGAACGAACTTAACTTCTGTTTTTAACTGTTCTAAGTTAGCAATTCCTTTTATGCTAGAATCAAAGTTTGGAAAAATCATTAATATTTCTTCTGTTTGGGGACATATGGGAGCTGCTTGTGAAGTCGCTTATGCCACAACAAAAGGTGGTATTAACGCTTTTACAAAATCACTCGCAAAAGAACTTGCTCCTAGCAATATTCAAGTCAACGCTGTTGCTTGTGGGGCCATCGACACAGAAATGAATCAATGGTTAGATGATTCTGAGCTATTGAATCTTGTGGAAGAAATACCAGCTGGTCGATTAGGAAGAGCAGAAGAAGTTGCTGATTTAGTTTATCATCTAGGTTATAAAAATTCCTATTTATCAGGTCAAATTATTGGCCTAGATGGTGGTTGGATGTAAACTTAATAAAATACATCAGAGGAAGAACAGATAGGCGTATTTACTCGTCTTCTCTGTTCTTCCTTTTTATTCCATGAGCAAACAATGTATCATTTATTCTCTTGACAAGGTTTTTCCTATGTTATAGAATCGAACAGTAACCGTTCAGATTACCGTCCATTCATTATGGATATATATGAAAGGAGATTTATGTTAATTGCATTCATTCAGGGAACTCGTAGTAAATGATCCCTTTGAAATGATGGTTTTATTTGCTTGTTGTTCCCTTTCGCATGAAAAGAGAAAAGGAAAAGAAAAAATTGAAAAAACAAGTATATGATACAATTGGTTTTACCCAAATATTAGAAAATTTAAAAGATTATGCCAATACAACCGAGGCAAAAGATCTTATTGAACAATTAGCTCCCTATCTATCAGAACGAGAGTTAAAAAAACATCTTCGAGATACAACACAAGCACGACAACTATTAGAAAAAGTGGGAAACCCACCAATTCCAATTATGAAAAATATTACAGAATATGTTGACCGTGCTGTTAGAGGAGATTTTTTAACTGCTGTAGAGATTGAAGAAGTCGGAATGTTTCTTTCTTCAATCAATCGATTACGCATGTATTTAGAAAGTGGCAAGCACCATGAAATTGGACTTGCATGGTATAGTGATAATCTAGTTCAACACCAAGAGCTTAGAGAAGAAATTCAGCGTTCCATACGTGGAGGTATTGTAGATGATTATGCATCGAAGGAACTTAGAGAAATTAGAAAAGACCTTCAATCACTAGAAGAAAAGATGAGACAGAAAGCAGAACATGTCTTACAAACGCACAAAGCATACTTAGCAGACTCCTTTGTTGTTACCCGCCATGGACGCTTTTGTATCCCAGTAAAAGCACAATACAAGAAAAAAGTGGATGGAGCTGAAATCGATACTTCCGCTACAAATTCCACTGTATTTATCGAACCAAAATCAGTAGCAAAAATCTGTGACCAAATAGAGATTTTAAAATTTGCTCAAGAAGAAGAGGAACGTTGCATCCTTTATGGCTTAGCGGATCAAATTGCAAACCATGAACTTGAATTAAAAGAAAATATACGCCTAATCACAATGTTAGATTTCGTTTTTGCTAAAGGAAAAATGGCTAGTGACATGGCGGCAATTGAACCAGAAATCAACACAGAGAGGCGCATTTTAATAGAAAAAGGACGCCATCCTTTACTTGATAAAGAATCCTGTGTTCCTTTAGATTTTACTATTGGAGATAAATTACAAGGCGTTATTATAACTGGTCCTAACACTGGAGGAAAAACAGTTGCAATCAAAACGGTTGCACTTTTAAGTGTTATGGCATGCTCTGGTTTACATGTTCCAGCTAAAACTGCAAACATCACAATGAATAGTCAAGTGCTTTGTGATATTGGAGATGGGCAAGATATGAAAGATAATCTTTCTACATTTTCCGCTCATATTAAAAACATTATATCCGTACTAGAATCGATCAACGAAGAAAGTCTTGTTATTTTAGACGAATTAGGTTCAGGAACAGACCCTGCAGAAGGAATGGGAATTGCAATTGCAATTTTAGAAGCACTCCGAAAAAGCAAAGCATTATTTCTTGTTACAACCCACTATCCAGAAGTAAAAGAATATGCAGATCGACATTCCGAAATCGCCAATGCTAGAATGGCATTTGATCGAGAGAGTTTAAAACCTCTTTACCGCCTTGAAATGGGACGTGCTGGAGAGAGCTGTGCTCTTTATATTGCAAAACGTTTAGGCTTACCAAACTCCTTACTTCTTCAAGCTGCAAATGAAGCATATGGAAGCAAAAGCAAAGAACTAATTCGTGAATTAGAACTTGAGGATTCTGATGCTCCAATGAAAAAAGTTGCAAAACCTCATATAAAGAAAGCAGATGTTACTCGACAAGAAGCAATTCATGGAACTTCATTTAGCCGTGGAGATAGTGTTACGATTCTTCCAGATGGAAAAATTGGTATCGTTGTAACACCCGCAGACCAGCATGGAGAAGTTCTTGTTCAACTACAAAAAGAAAAATTCAAAATCAACCATAAGCGTTTAAAATTAAAGGTAGCTGCTACAGAACTCTACCCTGAAGATTATGATTTTTCTATCGTTTTTGATAGTGTAGAAAATCGAAAAGCTAGGCATCAGATGAGCAAGCACCACATAGAAGGGCTTGAAATTTCATAAAAAAATGAAATTTTATATAATAAAATATTTATCGACATCAATAAGGGGTAGTTCCTATTACGCGGAACTACCTTTTATATATACATATCTTTTTTTATTTTTATGATAGATCTTCTGAAACTTTTTTCAAATCTTCACGTATTTCAATTTTTTGTGGACAGGCCTTTTCGCATTTTCCACAGAGAATACAATTACTTGGTTTATGCTCTTCTTTTATCTGTGCAAATTCTGTTACCGGACGTTCACTACCAGGGAACATATGCTTTCGATTCCAAAGATCAAAACAATATGGAATATTAATTCCCACTGGACATGGTAAGCAATACTGACACCCTGTACATCCATTTTGAACTCTTGCTTTAATTTTATCTGCTACTTGGTCAATAACCACAAACTCTTTCTCTGTCATTGGTTCATAGCACGAAAAAGTCTTGATATTATCTCTTACTTGTTCTTCTGTTGACATTCCACTTAAAATTGTAATAACATTTGAATGGGATGCAACCCACCGAAAGGCATAGCTTGCTATACTTACATTTGGGTTCAATTCATGGAGCATTCCATTTAAATCTGGAGATAAATTTGCTAACAATCCACCTTTTACAGGTTCCATAACGATTACTGGAATCCCTAATTCTTTCGCAACTTCATATCCCTTCATCCCAGCTTGAATTTCTGTATCAACATAATTGATCTGTAACTGGCAGAAATCCCAATCATGATAATGAACAATCTCATCATATACCTCATACTCATCATGAAACGAAAAGCCAATTCCGCGAATCTTACCTTCTTTTTTCAACTCACAAAGCACTTGAACCACATCACAATTTTTAACTGTGTCAAACTTTTTTCTGTCCATAGCATGAATTAAATACAAATCAATATAATCCGTTTGTAGACGCTCTAGCTGTTCTTCAAAGTATTTTCTAACATCTGATTTTTCTTTCACTAACCAAATTGGAAGTTTCGTAGCAAGGGTATAATCTTCGCGATTATATTTTTTCATCGCCTTTCCGACAAATGCTTCGCTGAGTCCATCATGATAAGGGTAGGCAGTATCATAATAAGTTACACCAGCATTCCAAGCCTCATCAATCATTTGCATAGAACGTATTTCATCAATCTTTCCATCTGGAGTTTGAGGAAACCTCATACATCCAAAACCTAATAATGAAGTAGTAATTCCTAGTTTTTCAAATTTACGCAATTCCATAATTTCCTCCTTTTAATCTAAGAAGGGATTCTACTAAACAATAGAATCCCATACTTAACTATAAATTTTATTCTGTTTCTAATCCAATCGGAATAATTGCATTGTAATCTTCTACTCCGCCATTTCGCTTAAATACTTCTAAAATCTGTTTTCCAATTGGGTGTAATTCTTCTACATCATATTTTTCAAGTTCTACCGCAAAGAAATCATAAAGAATTTTTGCTCCTGCGTCATATCCTTCCTCATTCATTGTATCTTGCATTTCTGGACGAAGGAATTTTGTACGAATATGTTGACCATCTACTCTCATCTCTTTTAATGCATAACCCATAAGTGAGCAACGTGCAGGCATCAAACGATCCATCTTCATATTAACACCACCACGGCGTGCAAGATATTCTCTTGAAATCCACTCTGCACTAAATCCTACCTTATGAATTCCAATGTGCTGATTTGGAATTAAGATATATTTTGTATTTGGTGTATTAATAATTTGCTCCAATAATAAATTTGCTTGCTTTACTCTCAACCCAGTTGCGAATGGCCAATATGATCCAACACCTTCACTAGCAAGTGGAGAACCCCCACTAATACTTGGGTTATTAAATCCACGTGGCGCTACTAATCTCCATAACCACGCAAGTGCTGGTGGTACTACTTGCATAATACCCATAATTCCGTAATCAGGTTTATCCATTGAAGTTGGAGGCATACGAACACCAAAGCTTCGAACATCTACTTCTACTGGCTCTGTTACAATTCCATTTACTAAATGGCGTGGAATAATCACACGTGGGTTAGGACAAGGTTTTCCAGTACTATCTAAAGTATGTTCCCAAACAAGACAAGTTGACTCTGCAACTCCCTGGATATTAAAGAACACTAGAGGTTCTTTTGATTGAATCGAAATTCGCTCATACATTGGGTCACAACCATACTCAGTAATTCCATCTACACGTAAAAACCAACCTGCCTCTCCATCAAACAATGCAAGCTTTCCACTATCTGTTTGGAAATCTGGATGGCAAATTGCCATATCATCTGTTATAGGTTGCAAATCACAAGTATCACTCATTGTAATATGTGTTGGCTCTTGTGTCATAGTGTTAACACCTAGTAACACACGACCATCTAATTCACGGCGCACATCTTGAAGAAGTTCACTTTTTCCACCACCTGAAGCACCTTCGTGCATCATTACAATTGCATTTTCATATGGGGTAATTACTTTACAAGCAGATGCATGTGCTGTTACCCAACCCTCTTGCTCTCCAATATCAAGAAGAACGCTATAAACACCTTTCTTCGCTGAAGGTCCTGGATAAAGATTATATGCATAAATCTCATGACGATCATCCAAACGATTATGTACACAAGCTTGTTTTCCATCAAAGTGTGTATGACGGAATGGAGGTGCAACATATACGATGGCACGAGGATTAAATTCTTCAATTTCTTTCGCTTCCACATAGAACTGTAATTGAGATAATGCAAATGCAAAAAATGCAGCATTTCTAGGGCAAACTAAAAGTGCATCATATCCATGCTCATATCCACCTACTTTAAATGGAACCAAGATAATCTCTTGCTTTTCAAACCATTTAAAGGTTTCATCTTGCAATTTAGAGAATTCATATCCGTAAATATCCTCGAACTGTGGCTTATCCGTTGGCTTTTTGTCTGCGATTCTCATACAGTCTGGATCACGACGTCTCATGTAATCTTCTGCATAGTTTACTACCGCTCCATTCTTA
>CAYJKD010000088.1:2182-10579 GCA_964370595.1 uncultured Lachnospiraceae bacterium | reverse complement strand
TAAAGTTCAATACCAATTCCAACTAAGGCCTATTATATCATTTGTATATATTTCAGTCAACAAAAAATCTCATCAAAATGATACTTATTGACTTATAACAATATTTTGTATCACATAATATCATTTTTCCAAATTTCGAATACATATTGCCAAATATCTCCGCTTGATTTCTCTATATCCGAGATACAAACTCTTTTAAATAGTTCTGTTCCTAACAAAAAAACACCTAGAAAACATGAAAAGGATCATTCCTTAACTATTTTCTAGGTGTTTCGTGTTAAATGTTCTTACTTATCTCGATTCAACTGTTGCAATATCAATCAATGTTAATTTTGCTGCACGATTTTCTAAACTTGTAGCTAATGCTTCTGCAGTATCAAGAGAAGTCAGTACATTAACCCCTGTTTCAATTGCATTTCTACGAATAATAAATCCGTCTTTACTTCGCTCTGCTCCTTGTTGTGGAATATCGATAACCAAATCAATTTCATGACCAAGGATCAAATCTAGAATGTTTGGAGATTCTTGCTCAATCTTTCTAACTGGCAAAGCTTTTACTCCATTGGCATTTAATGCTTTTGCAGTACTTCTTGTGGCAAAAATTTGATATCCTATTGCTGCAAATCGTTTCGCAATCGGCACAACATTTTCCTGCTCATCTTTACGAACTGTAATTATCATTTTTTTGTGTTTTGGAAGTTTAATTCCAGCACCTTGGAATGCTTTATAAAGTGCTTCGTTGAATGTTTTTGCAATTCCTAAACACTCGCCCGTAGATTTCATCTCTGGTCCTAAGCTGATATCTGCTCCTCTGATTTTTTCAAATGAGAACACAGGCATTTTAATTGCAATGTACTCTGATTTTCCTTGAAGTCCTGGTTCAAATCCCATATCTTTAATTTTATGTCCACAAATAGCTCTCGTTGCTAACTTTACAATTGGAATTCCTGTTACTTTACTGATATAAGGAACGGTTCTTGACGATCTTGGGTTTACCTCGATGATGTACACATCTTCTCCAGATACAATAAATTGGATGTTAATCATTCCTTTTACATGTAGCGCTCTAGCTAGACGCTCTGTATAATCCACAAGTTTTGCTTCAATTGCTGGAGTGATACTTTGTGCTGGATATACAGAGATACTATCACCTGAGTGTACACCAGTACGCTCGATATGCTCCATAATTCCTGGAATCAGAATATCTTCTCCATCACAGATAGCATCTACTTCAATCTCTTTACCAATAATGTATTTATCTACTAGAATTGGGCGATCTTGAGCGATTTGATTAATAATTCCAACAAACTCTTCTACATCATTATCGTTGATACAAATCTGCATACCTTGCCCACCAAGTACATAAGAAGGTCTTACTAGCACTGGATATCCCAGTTCATTCGCAGCTTTCTTCGCCTCGTCGATTGTGAATACGGTTTGACCTTGTGGTCTTGGAATTTGGCATTCTTCTAATATTTGATCAAATAACTCACGGTCTTCCGCTGCATCCACATCTTCTGCAGCTGTACCAAGGATTGGCACTCCCATTTTCATCAATGCTTCCGTTAATTTAATTGCAGTCTGACCACCAAACTGAACCACTGCTCCATCTGGTTTTTCTACATCAACAATACTTTCTACATCCTCTGGAGTTAATGGCTCAAAATAAAGTTTGTCTGCAATATCAAAATCTGTACTTACCGTTTCTGGGTTGTTGTTAACAATGATTGTTTCATAACCTTCTTTGCTAAATGCCCAGGTACTATGAACCGAGCAGAAGTCAAATTCGATTCCTTGTCCAATTCGAATTGGTCCTGAACCTAATACAAGTACTTTTTTCTTTTTATTTCCTTCTTCTACTTCACTCGTTCCGTCAAAACAAGAGTAATAGTATGGTGTTTCTGCTGCAAACTCTGCTGCACATGTATCTACCATTTTATAAGCAGCAATAATGTTATTATCTTTACGCATCGCTTTTATCTCATCTGCAGGAATTCCTGTGAGACGAGCAATTACAGTATCTGGAAATTCAATCCTTTTTGCTTCTTTTAAAAGCTCTTTTGTTAATGGACCTTTCTTTAATGCTTCTTCCATTTCCACAATGATTGCTAATTTATCAATAAACCAAAAATCAATCTTAGAAATCTCATGAATTGTCTCATATGAGATGCCTCTGCGAAGAGCTTCAGCAATAACCCAAATCCTTCTATCATCCACTTTTCCAAGTTGTAATAGTAACTGCTCATCATCTAATTCTGGGAAATTATAAGCCATCAGACTATCTACATGTTGCTCTAGGGAGCGAATTGCCTTCATAAGTGCACCCTCAAAATTAGTGCAGATACTCATGACTTCTCCCGTAGCTTTCATTTGTGTCCCCAGAGAACGCTTTGCACTAATAAATTTATCAAATGGAAGTCTAGGTAGTTTTACTACACAGTAATCTAGCATCGGCTCAAAACTTGCATAGGTTTTTTTTGTAACTGCATTTTTAATTTCATCTAAGGTATAACCTAGGGCAATTTTTGCAGCTACCTTTGCAATTGGATATCCCGTTGCCTTAGAAGCTAATGCTGAAGATCTACTCACACGTGGGTTTACTTCGATTACACAATATTCAAAACTTGTTGGATGAAGTGCATATTGAACGTTACAACCTCCTGTAATTCCTAATTCTGTAATAATGTTAAGTGCTGATGTCCGTAGCATTTGGTATTCTTTGTCACCTAATGTTTGTGATGGGGCTACTACAATACTGTCTCCTGTATGAACACCTACTGGATCAATATTTTCCATATTACAAACTGTGATTACATTTCCTGCACCGTCACGCATCACTTCGTATTCGACTTCTTTCCATCCTGCGATGCATCGTTCTACAAGAACTTGACCAACACGGCTCAAACGAAGACCATTTTCTAGAATTTCTATCATTTTTTCTTCTGTTTCAGCAATTCCGCCACCACTACCACCTAAGGTATACGCTGGACGAAGAACGATTGGATAACCAATTTCTCTTGCAAATGCAACTCCATCTGCAACATTTTCTACTACAAGTGAAGGTGCTACAGGCTCATTAATTTTTTCCATTGCATTTTTAAATTCTAGACGATCCTCAGCTCGTTTAATCGTTAATGCTGTTGTTCCAATTAACTTCACATCATGCTCTTTTAAAAATCCTGATTCTTCTAACTCCATTGCCAAGTTTAATCCTGCTTGTCCACCAAGTGTAGGAAGTACACTGTCTGGTTTTTCTTCTAGAATCAACTGCTGTACCACTTCTACTGTTAGGGGTTCAATATATACCTTATCTGCAATGTCTTTATCTGTCATAATAGTCGCTGGGTTTGAATTAAGTAAGATTACTTCAATTCCTTCTTCTTTCAGTGAACGACACGCTTGTGTTCCTGCATAATCAAATTCTGCGGCTTGACCGATGATAATTGGTCCTGATCCTAGGACTAATACTCGTTTAATTTCGGAATTTTTAGGCATTATTCATTCCCTCCCATCATTGCAATAAATTTATCAAATAAATATTCTGAGTCTTGCGGTCCTGGACACGCTTCTGGATGATATTGTACTGTAAAAATATTTTTTCCTGTGTATTTTAATCCTTCATTTGTTTTATCATTTACATTAACAAACGCTGATTCTGCAACGGAAGGATCTAGACTCTCTTCATTTACTGCATATCCATGATTTTGAGATGAGATATACACCCTACCTGTCTCTAAGTCTTTTACAGGGTGATTTCCACCACGATGACCATATTTTAGTTTATAAGTATCAGCTCCCGTTGCAAGGGCCATCAACTGATGTCCAAGGCAAATTGCAAAAATCGGAGTGTCTGATTCATATAACTTTTTAATTTCCTCAATAATCTCAACATTTTCTTTTGGGTCTCCAGGACCATTAGACAACATAATTCCATCTGGATTTGTAGACAGTAATTCTTCTGCACTTGTATCACAAGGGTAGATTGTTACCTCACACCCTCTTTCATTCAATGCTCGTGCAATATTTTTCTTTGCGCCCAAATCGAGAAGCGCTACTTTTTTCCCACTGCCTTCCAACACATATTTTTCCTTACAAGAAGTTGCTTTTACTACACCTGTAACTTCATACGTGTTCATACGTGCAATAGGCTCTGAAAAATCTTCGTATTCCTTGGTAGTAACCATTCCGTTCATGGTTCCTTTTTCTCTTAAAATTTTTGTAAGAGCTCTCGTATCTATTCCACTAATACCTGGAATATCATTTTTTTCCAAGAAGTTTTGTATGGTATCCTCGCTACGGAAATTGCTTGGAATTCGT
Organism: uncultured Lachnospiraceae bacterium; assembly: GCA_964370595.1. Classification (GTDB taxonomy): domain Bacteria; phylum Bacillota; class Clostridia; order Lachnospirales; family Lachnospiraceae; genus Brotaphodocola. Next base: position 6,262 of record CAYJKD010000088.1, on the reverse strand, counting down.
GATAATTCTCTCACGATAAATGCATCTGGCCAAGGTCTATTCGATTCCATATCTTCATAGCAAATTCCATAATTTCCTATTAGGGGATATGTCATAACCACTGCTTGCCCTGCATAAGAAGGATCTGTCAAGACCTCCAAATAACCTGTCATAGAAGTATTAAACACAATTTCACTAATTACTTCTTTTGTTGATCCAATGCTCGTTCCTTCAAATATAGTTCCGTCTTCCAAGATCAGAAATGCTTTCATGGGGGTACCAATCCTTTCTAAAATCAAACTAAAAACAAGTTGCATAAAAATTCATTTTGAGTTATAAAATAGCACAAACCCAAATTGGTAAGATTATACTTGATTTCGATTTACTTTGCAAGTTTTTTTTTTAATCCATTAGATATAACAATAGTTTAACATAGTACTTGCTTATAATTCAATAAAAATCAACTGTAAAGAATGGAACTACTATATATTTTTTGCTATACTCAAAAGGAATATTTATAAATAATTTTAAGAAACAAAAATTAAATTTTGTTTTTTTGAATATAATGAATGATTTTATGATTAAAGATACTAGATTATTATATTAAAATCTAGCAGAGATTTTTTAACTTCAGATATATACACTACCTTAACTTCCGAATATATAAAAGAAAATAAACAAAAACCTTTCTGAATCATCTGTGCTTTCATTAGCATGATTTTCTGCTAATTACACACAAATTCCTCAGAAAGGATGATCTATCAAATCTTATTATTTAGTCCTTTTATCTTCTAAATCCCCATAAATGAATAAATATTATAAACATTAATCAGCATAATAAGTATCATCATACCAATGAATAATTTGTCAACAACATCTTCTTCTACCTTTTTATTCCACACTCTTCCAATCATTCCCCCTAGTATTCCACATACCATCATTACAATTAAGACTGTAAATGAAAATTCTGGGACTGTATCCGTTAAAATAGAATTTATTAAACTGGCAAATTGCGAAAACAAAATTATATAAAGCGAATTTTGTGCTGCAACCTTGGTATTCATCGAGAAAAAGAAAAATAGTGCAACTAGGTTAATAGGACCCCCTCCAATTCCAAGAAAAGAAGAGAACACACCTAAAACAGCACCGATTATAGCGCTTGGTACCATCCCAGATACATGATGGGTTTTGATATTTTTTTTCTTTATGGTATAAACTAGCGTACCAAAAGTAATAACCAATAAGCAACTCGCTTGAATCGCACCGATGCGATTTTGATCTGCAAATAATGCAGAAATATTTTGAAACATAATCTTACCCGCAACACCTCCAAGTGCACCACCAATTGCGAGAGGCGTTCCTGTTTTTGCCTCTACTTGAAATTCGCCACTTGTTTTGGCCTTTACAATCGAATAAAAGGACATACCTAACACGGTACACCCAGATAAAAAACTTATACTTGCAACACTCATCACACCAAATGCATCTAACACGGGTTTGATAATAACACCACCACCCATTCCACAGATTGCACCTACAGAGGATGCTAAAAAGCTAACTAATGCAAATACAATATAGTAATATGTACTCATGTTATTTTCCTACTTTCTCATTCTGATTATCAAAACAAAAAACCACTCCCTATGGTTTTCTTATATGCAAATCTTGAATTTCCCTTTAACTTTTGCTCAAGTAACATTGTACCATAATCTATACTAAGTGAAAAGGATTTATCTCTTTAATTCGTAAAATTCCATCTAATAAGTAACAATAAATCAACACTTTTGACAATTTGACAAAAGGATAACCCGAGTTTGCCACCTATGAATCCTAAATATTAATCAATTTCGTTAAAAAAAGCCTAGAAATGGGCTTTTTTTAGTTGCAATTATTTCAAAAGTATAATATAATTAAAGTAGTACATAATCAAGTGTTTAATGGAGGTATCTATGTTTATTGAAAAAACTTCTAATAACGGTTACGGATATTTACGATTGGTTGAAAGTGAACGCTATACGAACCAAAAAGGAGTTCGCACCGTTCGAAAAAAATTAATCTATAACATTGGTCCTTTACACAAATTTGACGGCGGAGATCCTGAGTATTTCGATAAACTTAAAAAATCTTTCAAAGATGGCCACCCTCTCATCCCTGAACTCACTCAATTCCTTGATCGCGAAAAGCTTCCAAGAGAAAAATACAATATTACATTTACAGAAGGAGATCCTGATTGTTTTGGGTCGATTAAATTATATTCTCACATTTTAATTGAAAAAATCTTAGATGAGTTAGGTCTAATCTCTGCGATTAACAGCTACAAGCGTTCCACCAACTATGAGTTTGATATTCTAGGGTTTTTCAGATTATTAATCTATGGCAGAGTATTAAATCCTGCATCTAAAATAGCAACCACTAGACAAAATAATACTGATTTGCAACTCATCTTCAAAGCATTCAACATCGAAATACCATGTAAACTTTATAAACCATTGGAGCTAAAGAACCTTAAAATAGGAATAGAAATTATTTAAGTAGTACATATTGTAGTACTAATTTTGCAAAGAGAGAAAGCCTTGAACTATCGTATCTTTCCGATAATTCAAGGCTTTCTTTCATCAAAACAACACCTTATAGGTGGCAAACTCGGGTTCTATCGCACCATTACCCCGTTTTGACCCAGAACAATCATAGGAATTTCAAGCCATTTTATAAATCATAATTTTTTTGATAAAGAAGCAATGAATTGCCGTTGCTTCTTATTAAATCCCTATACCAGTAAGCACTTTTCTTTGGTATCCTTTTTAAGTCATTATTTACTGCTACCAATCCATAAGTGGATTGAAAACCATTTTCCCATTCAAAATTATCTAAAAGCGGCATATAGAACATCTCGTTTGTTACAACCTCTCGCATCCTTGTTGCTTTTAAATCTTCACTCTTATCGGTAAGTGACATAATATTAACAAGATTTAAAACAATTCCTACTTTAATATCTAAAGAAAGTTCCCTTACCTTTTTTACAACAAGCCCATGTGCATATAACACATTTGATGTTGCAATCACTTCCCATAGGAATACTGATTGCTACTAGGATTCTTAAAATTCTTCTGTTGTCAGCTCTCCACCAAGCAGCCGACTACCAGATATCCAAGAAATTCTAGAGATTTCACGCACCTAACCTGTAATCCGCTTTTATAAAATCTCTTTATTTCCCCAGTCCTGGTCCATCTTGTTCCACTACCTTATCTTTTTTAACTGGAGTCGTTTTTTCTTGTTGCTTACGACTTGATTGTTTTGAATGCAATCCTAGCTTTTGTGTTAGCTTTTGGAAATTAGTTAGTTTTTTTCCACCTGCCTCTTTAGTCTCTTGTTTCTCTGGATACATTTCAGCATAATAACTTGTCAGTTTCTCTATCGTACCTGCTTTATTATCAGAAAGACCAGAATTCTTGCTATTACAAAAATCAATTACTGTTTTGATTTCCTCCTGTGGACGGCGAGCAAAAAAATCTTTATGTCCACCAAATTCATGTGATGCTATTAATATTTCTGCTTTAGAAAAAATAGGATTCTCTTTCTCCGCTTCATTCCAAAAATGTTCCCTTTCATCTGCTGATAAAAACTGCAATAATCCTCCTCGATCACTTGCAAATTTACCCTTTCCTACAAGGAATGCGTTATTCCCCCTTTTTGAGAAAATTTCAGATAGTTCATCTAAGGTAAATTTATCTTTTTCCTCCCCTTTTTGTATTGCACTAAAATCTGGATCACTCAGTACTTGATACATAAAGGATTTATTGTTTGGACTCATGGAATTTAGATCTTCTTTTCTTATTTTACATGCACCAGATGTTACTACCGCACCCTTATACACTAAACTACTATGCAGCGATGTTAATTGTTTATCATATGCTTGTAAGGAATGAATATCATCTTTGCTTAAGGAATCAACAATCTTTACTTTATTTTCATTGATGTGATCATGGAATAGTTGAAGCCTCTTACATGCAGATTCAATTTGCTTTGTATCCATTAAACCATGCAGGGAATCCGCTAATACTTCTGGGTTAATTGCTAATATTTTATCTGCTAAAGCTCTTT
>CAYJKD010000088.1:0-2172 GCA_964370595.1 uncultured Lachnospiraceae bacterium | reverse complement strand
TAACAGGAAAGTTATCTTCTAATGTTACAACAGGAACCTTTGAATCTCCTACGTTTGTTACTCCCTTTTCATGTGTAAAGGATACATCATTATCAATGGCAACCACTTGAAATGAAGGTTTTCCTTTATCATCAAGAGATTCCTTCACGATATAATTGCCAGGATGTCGATCTAAATGACCTGTGATATAGTCAAGTGCAGCTAGATTCATCAAACTGCGATTTAAAGAAATATCATCATAATCAATGATGCTATCTGTAGGATTTTTAACATATTCCTTTCCATCTTTTTTTGCAGCTTGCATTTCTGCTGCAATTTTAGCTTCTTTGTAGTTTACAGCAACTTTAGAATCTGTATCACTAAGGTTTAGAAAGATATCGTTACCAACTCTACCTTCTACAAACTCTAAAGCTGATGAAGGCATACCATCCTCATCAAGTACAAATTTGGTATTCGCACAAGCATTTAATTTCAAGAGGTTATTCACGCGAGATACTGCAACATCTCGTCTTGCAGTATTTACATTTCGAACCACCGTTCCATTTACATTACGCAGCATATCAGCATTCGTTATTTCTTGATTATTCGTTATTTTAGTTTCAGGTTCTACCCGATCAAGCAATACATTAGTCATATCCTTCAAATGTACAGCGCCTCGTTTAAATACATAATTTTCCCCCTCAATACTAGCTTTGTATACCGTATTCATGCCACCTTTTCCAGCTTCATCGTTCTTCGCACCCATTCGAAATACCTTTGTATCAGAAATTGTCGCACCATAACTTTGTTGTGAAAGTTCATCTAGTGTTGCCAAATCATTTTTCGCATAAGCTTGGGTAATTTTATCATACATAGTAGCAATTTTAGGAGTTTGTTGTTGCATGTATACTGCCATATTGATGCATCGATTATTGAATTGTTGCAAATTAGATTTTTCTACATCAGAAAGAGTTCCACTAGCAATCATTGCGTAAAATTCTTTTGATTTTTCTTCTAAGACATCTATCAGCCCTTGTTGTGCTTTTACGATCGCACTATTTTTCTTTGCTGTTTTTGCAGTAAACTCCGGATCCGTAGCAACAGGTATCTTATCATGGAAATTAATTGTATATTCACTAACTGCTGTTAGGATATCATCCAAATGACTTGGTATAAAATCAAATGCAGATGGATTATTACCTCTAATCACTTTTGCCATTTCTTCTAAACTAAGAAATTGATCCTCTTTCATTTTCTTCCGCAAAGAGGGATCATAATCTAGTGTGTATGAGGCTGCCGAAACAACTTTCGGTTCTACCCGTTGAGGAATTTGACGCTCTTCAACCACGGAAGTGCTTCGTTCTTTCTTTTTGAAAATTTTTTTTACTAAATCTTTTAATATTAATCTTGCCATAATAGATTCCTTTCTTCCTATTCATCTAACTGTTATGTTACCACTTATCAGTGCATCCTATATACATATTATCATTTTACATAACTATTTTCAATAACAACCCTATTCCTACCAACTTTAATATTTTTCATCTGATTTTCTACCTGATATGCAAACAAAAAGAGAGGTACTACCCTCTCTAAATTGTTTATTATCTGCTACTCCTTGTACCATTCTTTTCTTGTTATAACCTTGTTGTTTGCTTCACTAACTCCTCATAAATTTTTTCTACATCATAAGGGTCTCCCTGTTCCTTAGCAATTCTACAGATTCTTTCAATATAGGAAAGTTCACTCTCTAACATATCTGCAATCTCTTCTGGTGTATGTTGTTTTGCAATTTTTTTACATGTTTGTAATATTAAACGATGTTGATCTCCGATCTCTTTTCCGATCTCTTCTCCCAACTCTTTTCCTTTTTGTTTCGCCTCATTCAATTCACTATACCGATTAGATTCTGCATACTTTTCACTTAACATCGCCATCAAATCCTCTCTACTTTTTGACATCTTTTGCAATTCTTCTATGATTTGTTCCTTCTCACAATCCTCTGTTACTAACTCTCTTGTCGCCTCACTATTTACGTCTGCAAGAAGCAATAACCATTTACATAATTCTTTATTTTCTTCTTTATATCCATACGTTGTTATATACTCTAAACACTTCTGCAACTCCACATATACAATAGTAGATAGTTTCGTAACAACATCATGAATCGTAGCTTTCCCATAAATTGTAGCT
>CAYJKD010000087.1:0-10626 GCA_964370595.1 uncultured Lachnospiraceae bacterium | reverse complement strand
ATACCATACATCTGCTGCATTTTTTTCTAATAAACAAGACTGTACATAACCTAAACTTTCTCCTGTGCAGTCATCTAGATTACATTCTATTACCCACATATTTTCTTCTTGTATCACTTCATCCTCTTCTATTAGCATAGCACGAAGTATATTTGCTTGTTTAAAGGATTTCGTTCCTGCACCTAAACCAATGTTTTTTATACGATAACTCTGAGGTAAGCTCGCTTTCGTTTGTAAAGCTGCTGCAATTGCTGCACCAGTAGGAGTAACCATTTCTCCTTGATTATCGCTAAGTTTAAGAGTTAACCCATATTTTGATACAATGTTTGCTGTAGCGGGAACTGGAACTGGTAGAATTCCATGTTGACATTTGACATGTCCTTGCCCTTCACAAAGTGGTGAAACCACTACTTCATCTATTCCAAGGTCATCAATGCAAATCGCAACTCCAATGATATCAATGATAGAATCAATCGCTCCCACTTCATGGAAATGTACTTTTTCTATTGGCAATGCGTGTGCTTTTGCCTCTGCTTCTGCTACGATTTCAAACATTCGTTTTGCTAATAACGTTACCTTTTGGTTTGCATTCAACTGTTCAATGATTTTATAGATATCAAATAGATTTCGATGCTCATGACTGTGACCGTGGCCGTGATTGTGGTCGTGGTCGTGGTCGTGATTATTGTCGTGGTCGTGATTGTGGTTGTGTTGCATTTTCGTTTTTTCCTCTAAATGAACATCAAAATCAAATGCATCAATTCCACAAACTAATTTTCTACCAAAATGAAGATGATAACCTTCTAATCCTAATTCTGCTAATGTCGTCTCTAATTTTGTTTGGCTTGCGCCTAAATCCAAAAGAGCGCCAACTGTCATATCTCCACTAATTCCAGAATTACATTCTAAATATAATACTTTTTTCATCCTTTTACCACCATTCGATTTATTTGAGTAGCAATATATCCCGCTCCATATCCATTATCAATATTAACAACGGATATTCCGTTTGCACAAGAATTCAACATCGTCAATAATGCGGACAAACCTTGAAAACTCGCTCCATATCCTACCGATGTTGGAACTGCAACCACTGGGCACTCTACTAATCCTGCAATCACTGTTCCTAAAGCACCTTCCATTCCAGCAACTGCCACAATGCAATTCGCCTTTTCTAACCGCTCTCTCTGTGAAAGAATTCTGTGAAGACCAGCTACCCCAACATCGTAAATCCGCTCAACGTAAGTACCAAAATATTCTGCTGTTTGAGCAGCTTCTTCTGCAACTGGAATATCTGCTGTTCCACCTGTACAAATTGCAATACATCCTATTCTCTCTTTTTTTTCCTTTTCTACTTTCAGGATCCGAGACATAGGATCATATGTTACTTGTGGTAATGATTTTTTCACTAGGTTTGCTTGTTCCATCGAAGCCCTTGTTCCGAAAACTTCTCCATCTCGCTCTACAAATTTTTGAAATATCTTTACTAGGTATTCATCTGGTTTTCCTTGACAAAAAACCGTCTCACCAAACCCAGAACGCAATTTGCGATGGTGATCTAGTTTTGCATATTCCATATCTTCAAACGGCAAAACTCGAAGTATTTCTTCTGCTTCATTTAGCCCTAATTTACCAGATTTTACTTGTTCTAACAATATTCTTACATCCATCTGCCTCTCCTATCATGATAACAAAAAAGGTACCCTCCCTTTTTACTAAGAAAAAGTTTGATACCCCCTTGAATTTCTTTTATTATACTCAAATTTGAGTATAACGTCAACATCGTTCCACACAAACGTTTGCATGAAAATTATTCTCTTATATTTAAATAATACCCCTTGTCTCGATCTCTTTGTATCGTTACTCGGCTCATTTCTTCTAATTTTTTTCTAAGTCTCGAAACTTGCATAGCAAGTGCTTTGCTATCCTCTGCCATTGGTGCATTCCAGACTTTCTCATAAAGTTCTTGAGGTTCTATAGGCTCTCCATTTCTTTGAATAAGACTCAGTAAGATTGTAAATTCTTTGGGTGTTAAAATAAGGTCCTCGCCATTTGCCATCGCTACAATTGTATTCGTATCCAAAAGCAAATCCACAAAATTTATACTATTCCTTTCATTTAACTTAGGTGAATATAGCTGAATTCGACGTAATTGGCTTTGAATAACCGCTAATAGTTCATTCATATCATATGGTTTTGTAAGATAGTAGTCTCCGCCTCCCATCAAACCTTCCATTTTATCCTCAAGTTGTGTCTTTCCTGTAAGAAATACAACTGGAATATTATTATTCATTCGTATCTCTTTACAAAAATCAAATCCACTACCATCTGGTAGCATCACATCTAATACCATAAGATCGGGAGTATTTGTTTGAAGAATCACCCTTGCACTCGCTATATTTTCTGCAACCAAAACTTCATAACCATTTCTTTTTAGCTTTCTCTCATTAAATCCTAATATTCTTTTATCGTCTTCTACAAGTAATATAACTGCTTGATTCATTTATTCTCCTTTCCCATGCACGGTAAAATAATTCTAATTTGTGCCCCTTTATGATTTTCTGAACTGATGCTTATTTTTCCTTTATGCGAAAATATAATTTGCTGTGAAACGTACATTCCTATTCCACCACGATACCCATGAGGGCCTCCATCAATATAACCTTTTGTTAATTTATTAAGTACTTCTTTTGAAATCCCTTCTCCTGAATCAATAATTTCAATCACTTGCGTATGCTCAATCTGTCGTAGTCGTATTGTAATTGTTCCATTTTTTGTGTGACGTATTGCATTAGATAACATATTAATAATCACTTGTCGAAGCCTTTTCTGATCTCCAAAAACAGGAGGTAAACGTTCTTCTAAGTCTAGTATAAGTTCATTTCCACTTTCTTCTATCTGGATATGATATAAATATGTAACATGTTTGATCAATCCTTGCAAATCTACACATCGTATATCTAGGGATAGGCGCCCCGTTTCTAAAGCAGTGGTATCTAGTAGATCAAATACTGTTTCATTTAAGCTGTTTACCGTCTCCATAATTGTATTTTGATCTCTTTCGATATCTCTTATATCTTCTTCTAAATATTGTTCGTTAATATTTTCTAGTATATCTAAGGATTCTCTTGCACCACACATAATTACAGATAATGGGGTTTTAATTTCATGTGCAATAATTCCAATATAATGACTTTTCATTTGCAAAAATTGTTCCAATGCTTCATTTTTAATTTTGATTTCTGCTTCCGCTTCTTTAAATTTTTCTACGGATTGCATTAAAGTAAAAAATAAAATAATGGTTTCTGACAGCGTAAATGCGGTAATCGCAGTTTCTGTTAAGGAATATTCAAATCCCAAAATATAAATTTGGTTGAAGAAAAAAGCATCGTGAGTTGTTGCCAAAAACAAAACAGCTAAAGGTACAATTATCATCCTCTCCTGAATTTTCAAAGGCTCTCTGTTATCAGAGTATAGCCATTTTCCAATTGCTACTACAATACCAAAAATCTTGAAATTATATAAGCCTCTAATAAAGTAAAAATCAAAATCCAGCTGATAAATATCACTTGGAACACTTTTAAAACTCTTTTATTTAACGCATAAACAAATTGTTCTTTCACAATGTTTATTATTAATATTGCAGTAATAGGCACTGAAAGATACTCTATTTTAAAAGCCACTTCCCATTCTAACTGAGGAAATATATTATAGAAAAACTTTGTTCCAATAACTCCAAATCGAATACACCATACGAAGCAGAGCAATGCAAATGATAAATTCACAAGATAGCTTTTAAAAATAAAGGCTAATATTATAAAAATAATAAATAGTGTAAATAACATTCCTATTACTAATACTTCACTTTCTGTTTCAAAATTCACATACCAACTCACATTTTCAGGACTTCCAATATAAATATCAGAATAAGAGCTCCCTAGTACATGAGCAAAATTCGCCCCTTGTATAATTAATTCAACCTGATTTCCTATAGGCTTTACCTCTAAAAGCATTTGTCTATAACCAGCTTTAAAGGTTCCAGCTGTCTCTCCTACAACGCCACTCTCTCCTAACCATTCCCCATTTCCATAAATTGTTCTTGCATGATCTCCATATGTATGAATCATGAATTTACTTTCGTCAGGGACTTGAATTGTCACTCTAGCAGTCCTTGCAGTATCCACATCTCTTGGGTCTCCAATTAAAATATTATCCTCTTCTACCGCAAATGCTTCTGGGCTTAAAATTTTCCCCTCTATGTACTCGACATTTCCACTTAAACGTATTACCGTAGTATCGAAATTCACATCTCTCAAATCCCAAATGCCATTTTCTGAGTAGCGTTCCGTTAAATTCACTGTCATATCTCGATACCCAACTCGCAAAAACAAAATAAAAAAGCATATGAAGAACACGACACTTAATGTAATGTATAAAATAGATTGTTCTTTTCTTTTATTCATTATTCCCCCCCTCTAAGCTTAATGCTGTGCATGATACACATTTTCAATAGTAATAATACAATGACACCTAGGCTCTTTCTTAACCATTGCTACATCAATTTTTTCTTTCAATTCCATCTGCATTTCTTTGCTATAATCCCTTGTTACAACTAAATCAAAAATTAAATTGATCTGCTCTTTTCCATCAACATATCGAAAATCATGGATTGAAAGTCTCTCATCAATATCCTCTAAAATATTTAATAAAATACCTCGAAACTTGTCAATTTGTTCATTATTTTGTTGTATTGGATCCATATGAATCACAAGAAAAATTCCAAGCTTACGTTCTGCATCACGCTCAATTTTATCAATAATTTCATGGGATACTTCAACATCCATCGTATTCAATACTTCTGCATGAATCGATGCCATACTTTTGTTTGCACCATAATTATGTACAATCAAATCATGACTTCCAACAATCCCTTCATACCCTTCTACAAAATTTGTTATATCTTCATAAACTTTAGGATCAATGGCTTCTCCTATTAACGGGGTTAATGTATCTTTCGCAATATTAAATCCTGCATACATAACAAGAACTGATACCAAAATCCCCATAAAGCCATCTAAATTTATTTTGAAATATCCATAAATCACTATGGAGATAATCGTTGCTGTTGTAGCAACAACATCTCCAAGTGAATCTGCTGCAGTTGCCAACAAAACCTTAGAGTTGATTCTTTTCCCTAATTTTCGATTTAATAAAGCTAGCCATAATTTTACAACAATTGACCCTATCAGCAAACTTACAGCTAAGTAATTAAAATTAATCTCTTCTGGGTTTCTTAGCTTATCAATCGAACTCCCTAATAAGGAAAATCCCACTTGCATTACGAGAAAAGATACAATAAAAGCTGCTATATACTCAAGTCGACCATGTCCAAATGGATGATCATCATCAGCTGGTTTTTCTGCCATTTTCATTCCAATATATCCAATAATAGAAGAAGCTGCATCTGATAAATTATTAAACCCATCTGCCATAACTGCAATACTGCCCATCAACAATCCCACTCCGACTTTTATTCCACATAGCAATATATTGCAAACAATACCAATAATACTTGCAATTAATGTATATTGAGTTCTAACTTTTGCTTCTTCTACATTCTGATAATTTGGTATGAATTTCTTAATTAATACTTCTATCATACAACCTCCACAACATAATTTATCATTGCTTCAAATCACTTTATTTTCTATACGTCGAACACTAACTTTATTCAAATTAATTTTGAAGTTCAATAAGCATAATTGATAAAACTCCATACCTGAGAAAGTAAGGAGTTTTCATTGTAATCCATAGGTGGAATACTTGGAAATAGCATTTTCATTCGAATGATATATACACCTAAATACAATCCTCCAATAAATAACCATGCAATATTGTCATATTTAGAATTCGAGAAAATTTCCCCTTCTCGAAAAAGCCAGATTATCAGCAAAAAAATGGTAAGTGGAAATAGCGGATGAAACTGTAAAGCAAACCCTATTTCTCCTTGTAATCCCAAAAGTATCGCTCGTGTAATCCCGCAACCAGGACAAGGGATTCCTGTAAGTAGTTTGATGATGCAACCAATATCTAAAAAGAAAAAAAATGCTAAAACCTCTATAAAAATAATTATCTTTTTTATTCTATATACCATCATTCACTTCCTCTTATAATTCAAAATAGGTACAAATGGCATCATAATAGATCTGCGCTGCTTTTTGACATCCTTCATCACTCATCCACTGCTCTACATCCTCTAAGCTATGCACATATCCCTGTTCAATCAATATTCCTGGATATTTTTCACTTTTTATAACACCAAATGTTTCTCCACCAAAATCATATATACGCTCTTCTTCCTCTGTCAAAGAATATAGGATACTTTCTTCCCCCTCTTGTTTTTCAAAGCGAGCATAAAATATCCCACTTTCAATACGCGGTTTATGTCCAGCATCAATGAACCCCTGCATAATTAGCTGTGCAATTCCATAACTCACATCATAAAATGGATTTTCTGGAACTTGTGGATAAATTTCAAATCCAGATAGTTCACTACTATTTTGATTGCTATTACAGTGAATACTAATAAAAAAGTCTGCATTATAGTCCTGAGCAAGCTCTCTTCGTTCTGCTACTGTAGGATCTGATTTTTTTTCATTTGTTCTAATTACTTGTACACTAGGATTCTCTTCAAATAAACCTTGTAAGTAATTAGTCGTTTTGGCAGTTATTTCACTTTCACGTACAATACCTTCGGCTCCACTATCCTTTACCCCATGCCCACTATCTAGTACAATTATAAATCTTGATTCTTCTTCAATCATAGAATCTGTATTCACTGGAAACACCATATGGTCATGTATCAACTTACTTATTCCAATTCCAAGCATAAGTCCTGTCCCAAAAATAAGGAATAGAATACATCCACATATTACCCATGGTCCCCAAATTTTTTTTTGTAACTGACTATATTTATTACAAATTAATTTCCAAAAATCAATCCAAATATTGCTAATTTTCTTTTGTTTCATAAGTTTTCCTTTTAAATGACTACACTAATATACTAGGTTTCATTATATTATGAGGGATATTGGATGTCAACTATCCTCTTTTATGCAAAATAGGTTACTTTTCACACGGTGCATTCATAAATGGGCAAAGATACCTGATTTTGATAAAAAACAGAGATTGGTTGCCCATTTATTCATGTAGGGCGTACGCCCTATATAGAAAAGATAGTAAATACAACTTAGTAAGCAAGCTTACACGCTTACTTTACTATCTTTTCCATGCACCGCGAACTGTAACCAAAATAGGGTAGGCATAATGCCTACCCCCGCGAATTTTAACTTTCATTCAATTTCGCTAGTTTTGCTGCTTGATCTGCGGCAATCAAGCTCTCAATCAACTCATGTACATCCCCATTCATAATAGCATCAATTTTATATAATGTTAATTTAATTCTATGTTCTGTCACACGACCTTGAGGAAAGTTATAGGTACGTATTTTTTCCGAACGATCTCCTGTTCCAACCTGGCTTCTTCTCTCTTCTGCTTCAGAGTTCATCTTTTTTTCTAATTCCAAGTCATATAACTTAGATCGTAATAATCGAAATGCCTTTTCCTTATTTTGTCTTTGTGATTTTTCTGTTTGACTATAAATCACAATCCCTGTTGGTATATGAGTCAAACGAACAGCGGAATCTGTTGTATTTACACACTGCCCTCCACTTCCAGACGCACGCATCACATCGATTCTACACTCATTTAAATCTATTTCAACATCTACTTCTTCTGCTTCAGGCATAACTGCAACAGTAGCTGTAGAAGTGTGAATACGTCCTCCTGATTCTGTTTCTGGAACTCGTTGTACTCGATGAACTCCACTTTCATATTTCAGTTTCGAATAAGCTCCTTTTCCAGAAACCATAGCTACAACTTCTTTGAATCCACCGATTCCATTTTCATTCAAACTTAATATTTCTACTTTCCATCGGTGGCTTTCTGAATAATTCATATACATACGATATAGTTCTGATGCAAATAATGCAGCTTCATCGCCACCTGCACCTGCACGAATTTCCAAAATAATATTTTTATCATCATTTGGATCTTTTGGGAGCAATAATATTTTCAACTCTTGCTCAAGATTTTCTACTCTTTTTTTCCCATCAGACAGCTCTTCTTTTGCTAGTTCTCGCATCTCTTCATCATTTTCTTCTTCTAAAATCAACAAGCTATCTTCAATATCTTGCTTAGCCTGTTTATAACTTTTATAAGCATCAACAATAGGAGACAAATCGGACTGCTCTTTCATCAATCTACGAAAGCGATTTTGGTCTTCTGTTACATTGGGTTCATTTAAACTTTGCATTACCTCTTCATAATGAATCAGCATATCATCTAATCGATCAAACATTGTATTTCTCCTAACTCTTTTTTAACTCATTTCATTTTTTCAGCTGATACTACTCTGTCATTTCCTAATAAATCTTTTGTTACGCAAATTCGATGGTATCCATTTTGTTCAAATAGCTTCCTTACTGCATTTCCTTGATCCCATCCGATTTCAAAATAAATTCTTCCTTTTTCTTTTAGATAGTCTTTTCCTTTTTTAATAATTTCTCTATAAAAAAACAAACCATCCTCAAAGCCATCTAATGCCATTCTAGGCTCATGTATTCGAACCTCTGGCTCTAATTCTTCAATCACTGCAGTAGCGATATATGGTGGATTAGAAACAATAATATAAAATGTTTTTTAATTATTGTTTGCATCAATGAGTCCATCAAACAAATTTCCATGATAGTACTTGATTTTACCTTCACATAGTTGCTCTGCATTTTTTTTAGCTACACCTAATGCGTCTTCTGATAAATCAGAGGCCGATATTTTTTCATACTTCCCGTGTACCTTTAAGCTAATACCGATGCATCCTGATCCTGTACACAAATCCAATATTGTACTCCCCTTATCTAGCTCCTTTTCTAAAACCAGTTCTACTAGTGTTTCTGTATCTTGTCGAGGAATTAAAACATGGTTATTCACATAAAAATCTAGTCCCATGAATTCTTGGATATTTAAAATATGCTGCAATGGCTTTCGATTTTTACGTAGCTCAATCTGCTTTCGATACAGTTCGCATTTTTCATTCCAATGCTCTGTTTCTTCTTGTTCCTTCATTCGCTCTAATAAAAATGATGATATAGATAAAGAGAATGTAGACAAAAGAATTTCTCTTGCGTCAATACTTGCATCTTGACATCCAGCCAATTCTAGGAATTGTTCACCTTCTTGTAGCAATTCAAACAATGTCATAAGGCATTCTCCGGAAAATTTTCTTCCTCATATGCTTTCCAGTCAAAAACTTCTTCCACTGCCACAATTGCAACTTCAATCATTTTATCATCTGGTTCTTTCGTGGTTAAATTTTGCATCCACATTCCAGGCATACTTAAAATTTTTACGAATGTTGATTCACTTCGCCCTGCTAATCTTAAAAACTCATATGATATCCCTGCAATTACTGGAACCAAAAGAACTCGACTTGCCATTTTCATCCATATGCTATCTACTTGAATTACCATAAAAAACAAAATACTAATCATCATAACAATGATTAAAAAACTTGTTCCACATCTCTTGTGTTGCTTTGAACTATTTCTTACATTTTCCACTGTCAATGGTAATCCATGTTCAATACAATTAATACACTTATGCTCTGCACCATGGTAGCAAAATGTTCGTTGAATATCTTCCATTCTCGAGATCAGTTTAATATATGTTACAAAAATTACAATTCGAATCATTCCCTCAACAAATGCCATTAAAGCGTTTGATGTAATATAAGGTCGAAACAAATTAGAAATCAAAAGCGGCAAAATCATAAAGATACCAATGGCGATCAGGAATGAAATTATCATCACTGCAGTCATTAAAAACTGCTCCACTCGTTCACCAAATCGGTCACTTAGCCATTTCTCAAATTTGCTAGGCTCTGACTCTTCGTCATCTTCAAAAAAAGAAGCCGAATAGGTTAATGTACGCATACCTAATATCATAGAATCAATAAAGCTAAATACCCCTCTAACAAGTGGCATTCCACAAATTTTATATTTTTCAGTCATACTGATATATTCTTTTGTCTCAACTACAATTTCACCATCCGGTTTGCGCACTGCAGTTGCATAATTATTTTTATTTTTCATCATGATGCCCTCTATTACAGCTTGGCCACCGATTCCGGAATATTTCACACTAACTCCTTTCCTATATATCTATGAATCATTTGAAGAATTTTCAATAAAAATATAAGGCTGAAACAAAAGTGTCTCCACTCACGTCCCAACCTTACATCCCTTGTATTATGCTTCTTACTCAGCAGTAACGCCGTATTTTCTATTAAACTTGTCAATACGTCCACGAGCTTGTGCCGATTTTTGTTGACCAGTATAGAAAGAATGGCAGCTAGAGCAAACCTCTACGTGGATTTTCTCTTTTGTAGAACCTGTTACGAATGCATTTCCACAGTTACAAGTAACATTCGCTTGATAATAAGTTGGATGGATTCCTTCTCTCATTTCCTTCACCTCTTCATAATATATATACATATAGTCCTGTGATCAT
>CAYJKD010000086.1:0-10679 GCA_964370595.1 uncultured Lachnospiraceae bacterium | reverse complement strand
CTAGGTTTTTTATGAGAATATTTCCTACACTCGGCTTTTCTCACATATACCTTGACTTTTTTAAATTATCTCTTTTGATTGTTTTACAAAATTTGTTTTATAACCAGCTATGCCAAGTTTTGACATTGCACTCCACCATTTAGGTGTATCTCCAATATTAGAAAACACACAAATCCCCTTCTTTTTCAAAAATGAAACGTCTTTCTCATTAAATGTATCTGCATTTAACCCAACTTCATTCTATTATACTAAGCGTTTTATCTATCTAAGACCAATTTCTTCTAACAAATCATCTTTCTTATTTTTTTTAGGGTCTTTCAATACAATCTCTAGGCATTGCGCTAGATATAACCCAATTGCTTTTCCAGGAACGACTCCCAAAGCAATCAAATCTTGCCCATTAACTGCCAATCCTTTTATGGATAAACAATCTCCTCCATCAAGAATTTCTTTTGTTATCGCTTTAACCCTATGACTGTATTGGTTCAAAATAATAATTCGTTCCCAGACAAATGGTTCCATTTGGCTCAATGCCTTACGAATTGCATAAAAATCTTCTTCGATTGCTCTTCCATGCCAAGAAACCATCGTTTTTACTTTTCTAATGGTTTCATTATCAAACTTTAAGCTTTTTAATGTTTTCACTGCATTTTCAACCCCTGTTTTTCGTAGTAAGGCTGCAAGTCTAGTCGCCTTATCCGATGGAAGTGCACAGCTAATTTCAATTTCGTCTGGATCAATTTTTTGAAACCCATCGCATACATAGGTGGCAATCTCTTCTTCATATACTTCTCGTATATATTCTGGATTATCGGATTGTAATAGTTTTACTAATTCCATTTGAATTCGCTCTTTGCTAACATTTTTCATATTAGGTGCAATCGATTTAATCGCTAGTCGGGTTTCAAAATCAATTTCAAATCCTAACTGTGCACGAAATCGCAATGCTCTTAATATCCTTAAAGCATCTTCTTGAAAGCGTTCTAACGGGTCTCCCACACAGCGAATTACCTTCTGCTCTAAATCCTTAACTCCTTCAAAAGAATCTACCAAACCATCCATTTGATTATATGCCATCGCATTAATCGTAAAATCTCTCCGTTTTAAATCTTCGTATAAACTTGAAGTAAATGAAACTTCTTTTGGCCTTCTACCATCCTCATACTCTCCATCAACACGATATGTGGTAACTTCAAATCCTTCTTTTCCTATCATAATTGTCACGGTTCCATGTTGAATCCCAGTATCAATCGTACGTGAAAATATTTTTTTCACTTCATAAGGTGTTGCTGATGTGGTAATATCCCAATCCATTGGTATTCTTCCCATTAAGCTATCACGTACACATCCACCCACAGCGTAAGCTTCAAATCCATGCTCATTTAATTTTTGAATAATGGTTTCCACATGTGTGGGCATCTCTATCTTCATACGTTTCAACTCCTAATACGCTTTTCCCCAATAAACCATTTTATTAGCAGGTTTTCCACAACAGATACATGTATTTGTAATCGCTTCCTGTTCAAATGGCATACAACGAGAAGTTGCACCTGTTAATTCCTTAATTTTTTCTTCACAATTTTGATCTTCACACCACATCGCCTTTACAAATCCTGGTTTTTCTTCCACGGTTTTAACAAAATCGTCAAAGTTATCCACAGTATAGGTATGATCTTCTCTATGTTGCTTCGCCTTCTCTAACATCTCTTGTTGAATCGTATTCAACAATTCGCCAATTTTTACTTCAATCTCATCAAAAGAAACTGTAATTTTTTCATGAGTATCTCTACGAACTAATATCGCTTTATTCTCTTCAATATCCCTTGGGCCAATTTCTACTCTTACTGGAATTCCTCGCATCTCTGATTCACTAAATTTCCAACCTGGACTCTTATCACTATCATCTACTTTTGTACGGAAGTTGCTCAGTGCTGATTTTAATTCAAATGCTTTATCAAGAACACCTTCTTTTTTCTGCTGAATTGGCACGATCAATACTTGTGTTGGTGCAATTTTAGGTGGCAATACAAGCCCGTTATCATCACCATGAACCATAATGATTGCACCAATCATACGAGTTGTCATTCCCCATGAAGTTTGATGTCCATATTTTAACGTATTATCTTTATCTGCAAATTGGATCCCAAACGCTTTGGCAAATCCATCTCCAAAGTTATGACTTGTTCCAGATTGAAGTGCTTTTCCATCATGCATCAAAGATTCAATGGTATAAGTTGCTTCTGCTCCAGCAAATTTTTCCTTATCTGATTTCTTACCTTTCACAACTGGAATCGCTAAGATTTGTTCACAAAAATCTGCATATATATTAAGCATTTGAACGGTTCTTTCTTCTGCCTCTTCTGCTGTTGCATGCACAGTATGTCCTTCCTGCCATAAAAATTCTCTAGAACGAAGGAATGGTCTAGTTGCTTTTTCCCAACGAACAACCGAACACCATTGGTTGTATAATTTTGGTAAATCTCTATACGATTGTACTTCATTTGCATAAAAATCACAAAACAATGTTTCTGATGTTGGACGTACACACATACGCTCTTGTAAAGGCTCTAATCCACCATGTGTAACCCAAGCAACTTCTGGCGCAAACCCTTCTACATGGTCTTTTTCCTTCTGTAATAATCCTTCTGGAATAAACATTGGCATATATACGTTTTCTACTCCTGTTTCCTTAAACCTTCTGTCTAATTCACTTTGAATATTTTCCCAAATCGCATATCCAGCTGGTTTAATGATCATGCATCCTTTTACACTTGAATAATCACAAAGCTCTGCCTTTTTCACAACATCTGTATACCACTGTGCAAAGTCTACATCCATAGAAGTAATCGCTTCTACTAATTTCTTATCTTTTCCCATTATATTCTCCTTTGTTTATAAAAAAATCACTCCGTCCCTGTCATAATTGACACGGGACCGAATGACGGAATATTCTTCGGCGGTACCACCCTGCTTAGCAGTGAATGAAATCATTCAAATGCTCACTTTAATTTTGTTAACGCCAAAAATACGCTGTAGTTTGCTACAGGGCTCAAAGGTAGGTTCTGTTAAACGTAGCTCAGGAAACTTCCACCAATATTTCCTTCTCTGTTGAGTATCTTAACATACTAATCCTTTTCACTGCCAAATATGATTTAGTAGCTAAATTTTAATTGATTTGCTTTGCTTTGTCAAGTTAAGAACATCCATATTCATTGACTTTTTTTATATGTGGCTTATATTACAGATATTATAGCAATAAAAAGGAATTACAAATAGTAGATTGCAACATAAATTTGCATATACACAATTTGTAATTCCCATATCAATAAATCTTTTTTCACTCTAAAATTCGTATCCTGATATTCTATTTATAGATTATCTAAGGATTCATTTATTATAAAAACCCAATTTTAAAGTGTTAAAAATGCTCCAGGCCCAACAGGAGCTCCAACAAGCATCCAAATAACTAATAGTACTGACCATCCAATTAAGAAGAATATACTATATGGAAGCATTGTCGCAATAATGGTTCCCATTCCGGAATTTTTATCATATTGTTTTGCAAAAACTACAATCATAGCGAAGTAGCTCATCAGTGGAGAAATTAAGTTTGTTGTAGAATCTCCAATACGATATGCAACCTGAGTTAATTCTGGCGAAAATCCTAATAGCATAAACATTGGAACAAACACTGGTGCTAAAATAGTCCATTTCGCAGATGCAGATCCCATTAATAAGTTTATAAGTGCTACAAAGATAATGAAAAGTACCATAACTACTGGTCCTGCTACATTTAATCTACCTAGTACATCTGCTCCTGTTAAAGCTAAAATCGATCCAAGTTTTGTATAGTTAAAGTAGTTGATAAACTGCGCACAAACAAACGCTAGAGCGATATATCCACCCATGTCTTGCATATTTTTACCTAACTGTGCACAAACGTCTTTCTCCCCTTTATAAATACCTGATATTCTTCCGTATACTACCGATGGAATAAAAAATACTAAAGATACTAAAACAATTAATCCATCCATCATTGGTGCTCGCTCTGTTAAACTTCCTGTTTCTGCATTTCTTAGGAAAGAATCTGCAGGAATTGCTAATGCAACAATCAGCACAATAATTCCGATTAAAGCGAAATTAGCATAACGTAATGCCTTCATTTCTTTATCACTCAATGCTGTAGCTGCTTTTACATCTACATCTGTTTTTACTACCTTACCCAAACGTGGCTCTACTATTTTATTGGTTACAAATGTTCCAATTAAAACGATTACGAATGTAGAAACAATCATAAAATACCAGTTTGCTGTTGCCAACACTTCATAGTTTGGATCAACAAGACGTGCTGCCTCTGTTGTTATTCCAGCAAGCATCGGATCTAATGTTCCGATTAAAAGGTTTGCAGAATATCCACCTGACACCCCTGCAAAAGCAGCTGCAAGACCTGCCATTGGATGTCTTCCATATGCCATAAATATAATTGCACCAATTGGGATCAATACTACATATCCTACGTCAGATGCCACATTAGACATAACTCCAAGAAATACTAACATCGGAGTTACGATTGCCGCTGGAGTAATCGATACTGCTCTTTTCATAATAGCTGGAAGATATCCACTTCCCTCTGCACAACCAACACCAAGCATGGTTACTAATACAACTCCAAGTGGTGCAAAATTTGTAAAGTTTTTAACTGCATTGGTCAGCATATATGCCATACCTTCACGAGTCATAAGACTTACTACATGTATGGTTTGTTCCTCTACGACACCTGTTGCCATATTGTAGAGCTCTCCAGTTGCAGATACGCCTAACATTGAGCATAAACCAGAGATGAATACGATTGCCAATGCTAATATTCCGAAAATACTAATCGGATGTGGCAGACGATTCCCTGTCCCTTCGACAAAATTTAAAAACTTAAAGAAAAAACCTTGTTTCGCTTTTTGATTCACTTTTCTTCCTCCAATTCAAATGATATGGGTCCCATTATGCCAAATTTCATGGATTTTGTCAACTCGACACATACACTTTCTGCGTTTTGTCTATTATTACAAATACATTTTAGTAAAAATTACTAAAAACACCATTCTTAGGAACTTCTTCAAACTCCATCCATTTTTGGGAACGAGGATGAAAAAAGCCTAAATACACAGATGCTAATGCAAGATTTTCTCCTTTTTTCCACATAGTATAGGTATGATTATATTTCCGATCTCCCCATATCGGCTGATTTCTCCCTGCCATTTGAACACGAATTTGATGATGTCTCCCTGTCAATAACTCTACTTCCACTAAAGTAAGTGTATGAAACACATCATCTTTAATTACCTTTAATGGTTTGCAAATCAGTTCTGCATGTTTTGCACCATTTATCCACTTATCCACAATTTTAGATTCATTTCCATTTTTTGATTTTAACAAATAATCCACATAGTTTTCCACATTATCACTAAGTTTTCCACATAATACTGCATGATATTTTTTTTTGATTGTATGTTTTTTTATTTGTTCATTTAATGCGATTGTAGCATTCTTTGACTTTCCATAGACCATAATCCCACAAACTGGTTTATCTAGTCTGTGGACAACTCCTACAAAGGGAACTTCCCTTGATGTGGATTGATTGTGGATATGTCGGCTAATTTCACTAACCATATCCACATCAAATCCTCTTGCAGATTGTGATTCCATCCCTGTTGGTTTATAAACTACAATTATATCTTCATCTTCCCATAATATTCTTATCATTTTATTTTCCTCTTTTGCTTGCAATTTTCAACAAAACCCTGTATATTATATTCATATAACAACACGTAGTATTCGAAACTACATATAGCTTTATAGATGAATATAGGAGGACTTATGAAATTTAAAATCAAAAACCCAGCTAGTGCATTAACCCATTTTATTGCTATGCTTTTTACTATCTTTGCTACAACTCCATTATTATTAAAAGCATCCATTTCTTCAGACACAACCCATACCTTTGCATTAGCCATTTTTATTACTAGCATGATACTCTTATATGCTGCTAGTACAATTTACCATACCCTTGATATTTCTCCAAAAGTAAATGATATGTTAAAAAAAATCGACCACATGATGATTTTCATTTTAATTGCTGGAACATACACCCACATTTGCTTGATTGTCTTAGGCGACGGAATTGGTTGGTTCTTACTCATTTTTGTTTGGGCAATTGCACTGATCGGCATCGGCATTAATGCGATTTGGATTCACTGCCCCAAATGGGTTTCTTCTATCACGTATATTGGAATGGGATGGCTTTGTATCTTTGCAATGGGTAAAATCATCGCTTCGCTCCCAGACCACGCTTTTGAATGGCTTCTTGCAGGTGGAGTAATCTATACAGTTGGTGGAATTATCTATGCATTGAAATTATCTGTAATCAATAATAAATTCAAACACTTTGGCTCTCATGAAATTTTTCATTTATTTGTAATGGGTGGTAGTTTTTGCCATTATTTCCTAATGTATCACTTTGTTGCTTAAGCTTAAAACAAAACTCCTTACCCTTCACGATTTACAGAAGGCAGTAAGGAGTTTTTACTATACTATAAAGGATTCTACTAACTTTAATTTCTGTTCTCTTGTCAATTTTTTAATTGCTATTTCTCGCTTCATCGCTTCACTTTTTGATGCAAAACTTTCCCAATATATTAATTTTACTGGCGTTCTACACCTTGTATACTTTGCACCTTTTCCACTGTTGTGTTTTACTATTCGTGCTTCTAAGGAATTTGTCCATCCACAGTACAGGGTTCCATCACTGCACTCTAACAGATATATATAATTCATTTTTCCACCTATATGTATCAAGTATTTATGTTACAACATCATAATTATTACCTAAAACTTTTAAAATTAGTAACCGTTCAACCATGCCATTCATAAATGGGCAAAACGACTAAAATTATGTATTTTTTTCTTCTATCATTGCTTTTAATTCTAATATTTGTTCTTCCAACTCTCGTACCTTTTCCTCAACTTTACAATAAGTTTCAATTGGAACTGTAGGTTTTTCATTTTTAGGAACACGTACTCCTGCAACCCGAACTGGTATCGCTGGAATTCCTGCCGCTGTCGTATCTTGATCCAACCCTTTTAATAAAACCGCATTCGCAGCGATGCTACAATTATCCCCGACTTCAAATGCTCCTAATATCTTTGCTCCCGAACCAACTGTTACATTTTTACCTAGAGTAGGATGGCGTTTTCCTTTATTCAATCCAACTCCGCCTAATGTAACACCTTGATAAATAGTACAATTATCCCCAACAATAGCCGTTTCTCCAATCACTACTCCACAACCATGGTCAATTAATATTCCCTTTCCCATCTGTGCTCCTGGGTGTATTTCTACTAAAGTAAAAAATCGTGAAATTTGGGAAATTAATCGTGCAATAAAAAAGCAACGATGATTAAAAAACCAGTGGGCAAATCGGTGCATAATCATAGCATGAATTCCTTGATACAAAATTAATACTTCTAATGCAGATCTTGCTGCAGGGTCTCTTTCTTTTACAGCTTTTACGTCTAGCCATATATCTTTTAGGATCATATAGAACCTCCTCATTTTTGTAGAAACCTATCATACCACATTTTTTATTTCATGAAAAGAAAAGTCATCATCTTGTATTTTCCCTTTATGAAATAATTACTATTGTAATATTCAAAGTCACTTCGTTTACTTATGATATGCTTTCTGACGAATACTGTTAAACTTAATATAAGTGGTATCGATGTATTCATATGAGCGCATAATCGGATTATCATTTTCATCATAATTAATCATATCTAATAATAAAAATGAGCGAATCTTATCTCCACATTGAAATACTTCAGATATTTCTGGCTCATTGAAGTTAGTTATCGTAGATATTTCGGTTTTATCCCATATAATTTTTCGATGGCATTCCTTTTGAAAAAAATCAAAAAGGGAAACTTGATAATCTTCAATTCGTGAGATATTAGATTCATCATCCATAATCGAAACTGGAAAATAGTCAACACAATAAGCACATGGATTTTTATCTGCATAAAATAATTTTGTACAAAACACTACCTTGCTATTCGGTTCTATATTTAAATCTAGAGCAATGGGTTCTGGGCATTCCATCACGTTACATCTTAAAACATCAACAGAAGGTTTATATCCAAATTTTTTAATCATGTCATAAAATAAGATCACAGGACTAAATGGGACTTTCATATTAATTGCGCTTAAATTTACAAATGTCCCTTTCCCTTGTCTTCGAAAGATAATTCCATCATTTGCCAAGTCGTTTAGTGCTGTACGCACAGTAATTCGACTTACCCCTAACATTTCTGATATTTTTTCTTCTGTAGGGAGTTTATTATTCCCCTCCCCACAAGTCGTATTTATATAATTTAATATTTCATCTTTTACAACTTCACTCAATGATTGCGATTTGACTTTTTGCACAAAAATATACCTCCTAATTTAGTCATTATAATGATATTTCTATTATATACGAAAAAGTTACAAAAAACAATTGTATCAAAGCACCAATTATGTTACTATACGTAATAAGTAATAGGTAATACGTATTATGTTTTAAAATAATAATAAAAATATTAAGGAGGCAACATCATGAACCAAAAAATGACACATGTAGATTATTTAAAGAGGGCAATAGAGATTTCACAAGCAGCAAGAGACGGAGGCAACACCCCTTTTGGTGCATTACTAGTAGATGGTAATGGTAATATTGTTATGGAGCAAGGTAATATTGAAATTACAGGAAAAAAATGTACTGGGCACGCAGAAACGACTCTAGCAGAGCGTGCTTCAACTGAATTTAGCAAAGATTTCCTTTGGGATTGCACGCTTTACACAACTGCAGAACCTTGTGCAATGTGCTCTGGAGCTATTTATTGGGCAAATATCGGAACTGTTGTATATGCAATGACTGAACGCCGTCTATTAGAACTCACTGGAAGCAATGAACAAAACCCAACCTTTGACTTACCATGTCGTGATGTATTTAGTAAGGGGCAAAAAGAAATTACAGTAATTGGTCCATTCCCTGAAGTAGAAGAAATGGCTGCTGAAGTACACCAAGGCTATTGGGATTAATATTACGATTTAATTGAAGAATCGATAAAGGAGACTGCAATATGAATGACTGTAAAACAATAGAACGTGCTACACTTTCGCAAAATCTAATTATGGGGTTACAACATGTCTTAACAATGGTTCCTGGTTCAATTGCTGTTCCACTCATCATGAGTGGCCCACTCGGTCTTGATGGCGTAACGACTGCTTACCTCATCGCAGCGAACCTATTTACTAGTGCAATCGCTATATTAATTCAAGTATATGGATTAGGAAGAAGTATCGGTTCTAAGTTACCTATTATACTTGGTTCTGCATTTGCCCCCCTTGGAGCAATGATTGTAATCGGACAAGAATATGGACTTCCAACCGTATTTGGCTCCATTATTATTTCAGGTATCATCATGGTATGTGTATCTTTTGGAATTCAAAAACTACTACGATTCTTTCCGCCTGTAGTAATTGGTTCTTTTGTAACACTTATTGGAATCACACTTGCACCTACTGCATTTAAAGATCTCGCAGGAGGAGTCGGAAGTGAATCCTATGGGTCCATAGAGAATATCTGTTTAGGTATTTTTGTCGTTTTACTAATCGTATTATTTAACCGATTCGGAAACGGGATGGTGCAATCTATTTCATTACTTCTTGGACTTGGAATTGGAACACTGGTTGCAATTCCCCTTGGGATGGCCGATTTTACTCCCGTTGCTAATGCCAAATGGTTTGAGCTTATTACCCCATTCTATTTTGGAGTTCCACAATTTCGATTTGATGCCATTTTTATTATGACGCTATTTTGTGTAATTAACATGATCCAATGTCTCGGTGTATATTCATTCTTAGATTTTGTACGTGGTACACAAACCGACGACCACACTAAAGTTAGTGGAATGCGTGGACAAGCAGTTGCTCAGATCTTCTCTGGGTTTTTCAACTCTGTTCCATCCACAATGTTCAATGAAAATGTTGCTGTGATTAAGTTATCAAGTATTAGTGCTAGATCAACCGTTGCATTTGCTGGTTTTATGTTACTAATCATCAGCATCGTACCCAAATTTTCTGCAATTATTACTTGTATCCCAAAAGCAGTTATCGGTGGTGCAACCTTAACACTATTTGGAACAATTACTGCAGCTGGAATTTCCATTCTTTCTAAAGTAGATTATTCTAATAGCAACAACTCCCTAATTGTAGGTACAGGAATGGCAATGGGCGTGGGAACATACTTTACTACAGATGCATTTAATCATCTTCCTATGATACTCTCAATGCTTTTTAGCAATGGATTATTTGTAGTGAGTATTGTAACGATCTTTTTAAATTTGATTTTAAATTTCGAAAGCAAATCCAGCAAAAAACGTACAAGTAAGCAAGTTCCAAAAATAGAATAGTCTATAACAAAAAAACTCTTGTTGTGTGGAATTGGCACAACAAGAGTTTTTTCAATCTAAAATCATAATACTATTATCGCTATGATAAAACTTCTTAAAATCATCTTTTGACATTGGTTTTGCATAATAATATCCTTGAATAATATCACACTTCATTTCTTTTAGCATTCTAATAT